>NZ_JAYFER010000659.1:0-22183 GCF_055795065.1 Lyngbya sp. CCY1209 | reverse complement strand
AGAAGCTTGTTTTACGCGATCGCTTTTGTAGCCCGGGCATCTTGCCTGTGACAAGCTAGAAGCTTGTTTTACGCGATGATAATTAATCGGGTTCGATGCGGGGAGAAACGACCAAAAATGTCGGTTTGAAAACTCGGGCGAGTTGGTAAGCCCCGACTTTGTTTAAAAGCTGGTAATGATTATCCCGCAATCCGGCATCGTCGAATTCTCTGGGAATGGCGAGAATGAGGACGGTTTCCGGGGGGGAGGATTGGAATTCGGGTTGGCGGAGATCGGCGACGGCTTCCGTGGCGCGATCGCGGTATTTGACGGCGTTTCGGGTGTAAAATACCAGGCTGGGTTTCTCGAATCCGATCATCACCAATTCTTCCCCCGGCTGCCGCTGTTCTCGGACGGTTGCCGCCAATTCTCGGAGGGGATATTGTCGCTGGCGATCGAAAAAGATATATCCCGGGGTGACGGCGAAAATTAAAAAGGCGACAAATCCGATTAAATTGATGGCTAAAATCCAGGATATTTGATGGCGAAATCGGGCGATCGCGATCGCGATCGCGATGGCAGTCGCCCCCCAAATCAGGGCCCCGCGCACCAGCAACCCGGAGTCTCGCAGTTTCTCCGGCAAATCGGGCATCGTCGCATCCGCACCCAACCAGTTGATGCCGTACAAAAAGGCGAATGATATCGCCAGCAAACCGATTATATTGACAATAAAAAGGGGCATCAAATGGCGAAAAATGGGCGATCGCGAATCCTTTATTTTCCTCGATTGAAACTGTTTCAATATTTTTTCAGAATCGATTAAATGGCTCCAAAATAATGCCACCAGAATCGCCACAGCCGGCATCAGTGGAAGGACGTAACTGGGCAGTTTGGTGACGGCGACAGTAAAAAAGAGAAAGATACAGATAAACCAAAAAAAGGCGAACAATCCCAGTTGGTTGGCGCGATCTTGTTTTTGCCAATATCGGCGATTCCAGAAATGGGTGCGGGCGATCGCGGCGGGCAAATAAATCGACCAGGGGGCGAATCCGATCGCCACGACGATAAAGTAAAAATACCAGGGGGCGTCGTGGTGGTTCACCACATGGGTAAACCGTTCAAAGTTGTGATAGCCGAAGAACGATTTTAAGTAACTTTGACCATTTTCTAAGGTGACTAAAATATACCAGGGCAGGGTGATGAGTAGAAATAATATCCCGCCGAAAAGGGGGCGCATTTCCCGCCAAACTTGCCGGAACGTCCCCACATACAGGGAAAATGACCCGATAATTAACGCGGGTAAGACGATGCCGACGGGGCCTTTGGTGAGGACGGCGAGGGCGATGAGAAGGTAAAATATCAGATACCAAGCATTGAATTTAAGGCGATTTTTATCGCCCCGGATGTAACCCAAAAAAAAGGCGAATAACGCCGATCCCACGCAGCCCGCCAGCAACATATCGGACACGCCGATTCTGCCCCAGGCGATGGTTTCCGGGTTCAAAGCGATCGAGGCGGAACCGATCCAGGGGAGGCTCCGCAGGCGGGTTTTTTTGAGGGTGGCGACTTGGTGAAGGGTGTAAAATCCGAAAGCCGTCAGAGCGATCGCGGCGAGGGCGGACGGGAGGCGGACACCCCATTCGTTCACCCCCACAAACTGATAGGCGATCGCCATCAACCAATAAATTAAAGGCGGTTTGTCGAAGCGGGTTTCTCCGTTAAAATAGGGGGTGATCCAATTGTCGGTGACGAGCATTTGGCGGGCGGCTTCTGCGAACAGGGGTTCGGTTTCGTCCACCAAACCCACCCCGCCCAAATTCCACAAAAATGCCACGATCGCGATCGCGCCGAGCCACAAAACCGAGAGAATCGCCGCGGGGGGGCAAGAATTTCGGGGAAATTGCAAAGATTGAGACGTCGAACTTGCGGATTTCAGTTTCATTGCTCCCTTCAACATGGCATCGATAAATCGCCTTACTGATTTTAAAGCGATCGCGAACTTTCTGAAGGCGACAGGATCAAATGCCATTCCGAGAGTCCCGCGTCGAACTCGGGGAGGGCGGTTTTCCCCACCACGTAAGGCCCCCAGTACCGGCGGGAACCGTCCTGGGCAAAGGCGACGAGGATATCCCCGGCTTTCAACTCCAAATCCGCCGCGGGGAGGGACAGCAGCAACCCGTTTTGGCTCCCTTCCTGGGGGGCGAAGTCCCAGTGGACGGGTTCGGCGTCCCCGGCGGGTGTCGCCAGCAGCGCGATGCGGACGGGGTGCTCCGTGCGGTTGCTGACTCGCAGCGATCCCTGTCCGGCGGTTGGGGCGGGGGACTGGGGCCGAACCGGCGACGGTGTCGGACTCGGGGACGGCGCCGGGGGTTCCGGTGTCGGCGGCGGAATCACCACGGATGTCTCGGGTGTCGGTGCGGTGAGCAGAAGTTGGCGGAAAATCAGAATGGTAACAAAAAGCACCCCGCTCACCCAAATGCTAGGATGGAGTTTAAATTTCATTGGTCTTGGTATAAATTTTTAATAGCAGTTTCGACCTCGAGTTCCCCAGGAACGGCGCGATCGCAACTGTCCAGTAAAATTGGGAAAACCCCGCCGAGAATCCATGCAGAATACTCGTTTAAACCGATTTGCCGACGCGCTCGCCGAACAAACCACCCAGTGGCTCCGCAACCCCTGGCGACGAATTTCCGTCCTGGTCATTTGTTTTCTGTTCGGCACGTTCCTGGGAGTCGCTATTTCTACGATAGCGGGACAGGAGGCGAGTTGGGATATTTCCGTCGCTTTTATGGTTTTGGTGGTGACGGAAATTATCAGTTGGCTGGCCTATCGCAATGTGGTACGAAAGACTAAAAAACCGCTGTGGATCGACAGTCTCAACGCCCTGAAAATTGGTTTGAATTACAGTTTTTTCCTGTTGGCATTTTTGCTCGGGTCTTGAGAATTGGGGCGCTCAACTTGTAGGGGCGAATGGCATTCGCCCACGTTCGACATTCGTGGGGAGGGCGCAAGCAGGAGAGGGCGCAAGCCCGGGGCCCCTACGAGGTAAATTGAAAATTTTTTAATGTTCTATCGATTTTTTTTCAGTCATTATGATCGAGATTTTACAACGTTGGGCGGGGGGAGAACAGCCGACTTCGGAGGAGTTGGAGAAACTGGCCGAGGAGGAATGCCGCGATCGCGGGCGGATGGCCGCATTCGGCATCGGACCGGAAGGGGTGGGAGAAGTGATTCGACGGCGATCGCAACTCTTTCAATCGCTGCTGCGAGAAAATCCCGATTTGCCCATTTTATCCGAACAGTTGAAAACCCTGTGGACGCTGTGGCTGCCCCTCGGCATCCAACTGGCCGAATTGCGCCAAACCCTCGGCCGACCGCCCGTCCAGGGCATTTTGGGGGGGCAGGGGACGGGAAAAACCACCCTCGCCACGGTGCTCTCGCGGGTGCTCGCCCTCCTCGATTACCGGACTCTCAGCCTCTCCATCGACGACCTGTATAAAACCTACGACGAACGCCAACGCCTGCGGGAAGCCGATCCCCGCCTGATCTGGCGCGGCCCCCCCGGAACCCACGATGTCGATTTGGGGATTTCGGTTCTTGATCGACTGCGACACCCCGCATCGGGGGAACGGGTGGCGGTGCCCCGGTTCGACAAGTCCCTCTGGAACGGGGGCGGCGATCGCACCGAACCGGAGTGGGTGACGGGGATTGATGTCGTATTATTTGAAGGCTGGTTTGTCGGCTCTCATCCTGTAGATGGGGGGATTTTCGAGACGGCCCCGGCGCCGATCGTCACGGAAAGCGATCGCCAATTTGCCCGGGAAATGAACCACAAATTACAGGATTATTTGCCCCTGTGGGAGCGTCTGGATCGGCTGATGGTGCTCAACCCCGTCGATTATCGGCTGTCGAAACAGTGGCGGCGGCAGGCGGAAAATGAGATGAAAGCAAAGGGGCGATCGGGGATGACGGATGGGGAAATCGAGCAGTTTGTGGACTATTTTTGGAAGTCCCTCCACCCGGAATTGTTCATTCTTCCCCTGGTTGAAGATCGCGATCGTGTCGATTTGGTGGTCGATATCGAAGCGGATCATTCGGTGGGTCGGGTTTATCGCCCGGGAGCTTGGGATTAAAGTTTTGGCAACCCACAGTAATTTTCAAGTTGGTGAGATACACACATTAACTCAAAGTCCCCCTTTTCAAGGGGGATAATGGGGGATCGAACCGGAGCGCAGCAGATAGACAACTGCTCTAAATTTAAGTCCCCCTTTTTAAGGGGGATAATGGGGGATCGAACCGTATCGCAGCAGACAGAAAACTGTTATAATGCTTCAAACTTTGGCAACCGGAGACGGTTGCCCCCACCATGATTTGAAGATGATTGAAATTGGATAGACTGCAATTTAATAACTATTTGGATCGATCGCCCTAATCAGGATAATTGTCAAAAATCCCAGGATGGTTGACAACCCCACAATCGAGCCACCCTTTCCGTAGGCTTCCGGCAACATCGTTTCGGAAATGACCGTCAACATCGCCCCCGCCGCCATCGATTCCAAAAAGGAAATCCAGGTTTCTGGAACGTTGGCGAAGGCGAAACTGCCCACCGCCGCCAGCACCCCCGTCGTCACCATAATTGAAGTCCACATCACCAAAATGCGGGGGACGGCGAACCCCTGTTCTTTCATTCCCGTGGAACTAGAAAGGGCTTCCGGGTAGTTGGAAATAAACAAGCCGGCCAACAGTGAAGCGCTCAAAGGACCCGTTGCCATGTGGGCTCCGATGGTCAGCGCTTCCGGGATTCCGTCCATCAACAAACCCAACCAAATGGCGGTCGGCGCATCCTCATGTTCTTCCAGAGATTTGGAGGCGGAAACCACGGAAGGGACGATCTCGCCGGCATTCATACTTTGCAGCGCTTTTTCGACCCACCGTCGGGCTTTTTTGGGGTCGAAATCTTGCTTATTTTCCAAGTAAGCTTTGACCGATTCATCGCTCAAAAAGTTTTCCAAACTCCGTTCGAGGTACTCGGACTGCTGAATCATCTCTTGAAAATCTTGCTTGCGGAGAACCCACCCTTTCACGTCCGTTTTGGCGACACCCGTCATGGTGTGGGGAGCGCCGGTGATGAAGGAGAGGACGCCGAAGGCATCGCGATCGCGGACGACGGGGGGCGTTTTTCCGGGACTTTGGGTGTCGATCAACTCGACTTCTCCCCGATGGATGAGATAGAGGTGATTGGCAATTTCTTTGGGTTTAAAGAAGACGTAGCCATCATCAAAGGAACGGTAAACGAGGCGTTCGCTGATTTCTTCGAGTTCGTCCGTCGGCAGATCCTCGAACAGGGGAAAGCGCCGAATTTGGCGGGCAATTTCCAGGAAATCTTCGGCGTTGTGTTCGTTGGGTACCGCATCCGGGATGGCCCGATCTTCTCCCAGAGAGGCGATCGCCCGACTCACCCAATCTTTGATGTCCGGCAATTTCATTTCGTGTCGCTTTCGTAAATAATTGGCGATTTCTTCTCCCTGAAGTAGGTTTTTTGTCACCTCCACCGAGTGGGGAGAAACTTGCAGCAATTCTTCAAAATCGGGTTTGGGAAAAATCCACAATTCGGTGTCTGCGGTCGTCCGTGCCAGCATTTGGTGGGATGTCCCCGTCAAAAATCCCATGCGGCCGAAAATGTCGTTGGTTTGCAGGTTGATGTGGGGTTGCCAATCTTCCAGGGGGTCGAGCAGTTCCACCGCCCCTTTTCTGATGATGTAGAGGCTTTCGCTGGGGTCGTCTGGTTGATAAAGGACGGTATTTTTCGGATAGTTTCCCAACAGTAAACGCTGGGAAATAAACTGAGTGTCGTCGGCCGATAGCTGCCGGAACAGATCGATGCGTTTGAGTTGGTCGAGACTACTTTGAAAGTGACGACTTTTTTGCTGGTTCAGATGCACCAACATGGTGGAAGGTTTCCGCAAAAAACCGCCCGATTCGTTCACGATTTTATTGACAAGTGTAAAAAACAAACTGCCCAGAATCGCCCCGGCGACCAACGCCAAATAGTGACCTTTTTCTTGGGCATTTCCCACCAAATCGACGATCACCGCCGCCAGCAATGCCCCGGCACCGAAGGCGATCAAAAAGGATAAAATTCGATGTTTCGGTTGCCAAAATAAAGATGTCACCGCACCCAGTGGCATCGACAGCGAACTGAAGAGACCGGCGAACAATGCAGACAATAAAATATTTTCAAACACGTCAATATACCGCGAATTTAAAATCGACTAGGTTGGAGTCAATCCGATTTTTAAAATTCAAGAACAAAGGGGCTGGGAGTTCAATCATGTGGTCGGAAAAACTGATTAATACCCCCCGATGTCTAAAGCGTATTCAGAAGGATCGACGTGAATTGAACTAAAAAACCGGATTGTCGATCAGTATGACACAAAATCTTTAAAATCAGGTAAAGCGGAGAGGAACCCATTACTCTCTCCGCAAATATAGCGATTTAAAAGATTGTTCTAATTTCTGAAAAAGCCGGCGCGACAAACTGAGGCGATCGCGCACCTCGAAATATTCGATCTCTATCTTTAGGTACTTGACATTATCTTCCAACGCCGATAATAAGCGGGGGGTTGACCCCCCTCCCGTCAACGAATCGCCCGTCTCAAAAAGTTGGTTCGCAGAACAAAACTGGGTTTTAACTGGCTTTGAGGAGCCGGTTTGCGGAGGAGCAAGCGTTGCAGCATCAGAAGTAATAGGTAGATGCCGAACGCATAGGCGACTGCTGCGGTTAAAGTTACCCAATACATGAGTGCCACCGAAATAGATGTCCACTCCGATTAAAGCATTAATACTCAGGGATGAAAACCTCAAAAAAAATATTTTTTTTAGATTCACCAAGACTCCTTTTTGGCAGTTATTTCGGGGTATTTTCCGTTGTATTTTGTCAGTACAATCGCTGCTAATTGTCTGCTAGTTGTCATTCTATTTCCAAAATTACGGGCGCGTGGTCGCTGGGTTTGGGCCGGGTTCTCGGTTCGCGGTCAATGGTGCAGGCGATCGCACGTTTATATAATGAAGCACTCAAATAGTGATGGTCGATCCGCCACCCCCGGTTGCGGGGAAAGGACCCGGCGCGATAGTCCCACCAACTGTAATGTCCGCCGTCTTGGGTGAATTGGCGGAAGGCATCGGCGAGTCCCAAATCCGCGATCGCCCGCAGCGCCTCCCGTTCGGCGTCGGACGACATGATATGAGTTTCCCGCTTTTTGGGGTCGTGGATGTCCCGATCTTCCGGCGCGATATTGAAGTCCCCGCAGACGCAGAGATCGGGAAATTGAGCCAACATTTTGTCGAGATAGTCCCGCAGCAAGGCCAACCATTCCAGTTTGTATTCATATTTTTCGCTCCCCACGCAGGAACCGTTGGGGATGTAGAGATTGACGATACAAATATTGTCGATAACGCCCGCGATCGCCCGTTTTTGCGCGTCGAACTCCCCCACCTGATCGGGTTCCAAAATGGGCGTAAATCCCCCATTGACCCATTCCAGGGGTTGGCGGCTGAAAATCGCCACGCCGTTGTAGGCTTTTTGGCCGGAGATGTAGAGGTGGTAGCCCAATTCTTCAAAGGGCGATCGGGGGAAACTTTCGTCAACCACCTTGGTTTCCTGCAAACAGAGAACGTCGATATCTTGGGATTTCAACCAAGTCAAAACGTGATCCTGTCGGGTGCGAATTGAGTTGACATTCCAGGTGGCAATTTTCATATTGAATCGGGGAATCATATGGCAACCGCTAAGGCGGTTAGGACAAGGCTTGCAGAACCGACTCGATAGGGGGAGGCCCGCCGCCAGAGGCGATCGCACTCTATTCTATAGCAATGAGCGATCGACAACTATCCTGCCATCCGAAGGCGGGTAGCTGCCTGTTGAGGAAGAGTCGGACCGATATCGGCTCCGTGGCGGTCCGGAAGGATCTCTCGTCGCGGGAAACCCCAACGTCGCATCAAGTTGGGGGACTTCACACCATCAAAAAAGCCCCCCACCAGCCGGCGGGGGACTTTCGTTTAATTACCTAACTGGGGTGTCCGGGTTAACCGAACTTGCCGGCAGTCGAGGCAATCAAGAAGGCTGCGTAAGTCAGGACATAGCCAACGGTGAAGTGAGCCAGACCGACGATGCGAGCTTGAACGATGGACAGTGCAACGGGCTTGTCCTTCCAGCGAACCAGGTTCGCCAGGGGAGTGCGCTCGTGTGCCCAAACGATGGTCTCGATGAGTTCCTGCCAGTAACCCCGCCAGGAGATCAAGAACATGAAACCGGTTGCCCAAACCAGGTGTCCGAACAGGAACATCCAGGCCCAGACGGACAGGTTGTTGGTTCCGAAGGGATTGTAGCCGTTGATCAACTGGGAAGAGTTCAACCACAGGTAATCGCGGAACCATCCCATCAGGTAGGTGGAGGACTCGTTGAACTGAGCAACGTTGCCCTGCCAGATGCCCAGGTGCTTCCAGTGCCAGTAGAAGGTCAACCAGCCCAGGGTGTTGAGCATCCAGAACATCGCGAGGTAGAAGGAGTCCCAAGCGGAGATGTCGCAAGTACCGCCACGGCCGGGGCCATCACAGGGGAAGGCATAGCCGAAGTCTTTCTTGTCGGGCATCAGCTTGGAGCCGCGGGCATCCAGAGCACCCTTGACGAGAATCAGGGTGGTGGTGTGCAGGCCGAGGGCGATCGCGTGGTGGACCAGGAAATCGCCAGGGCCGATGGTCAGGAACAGGGAGTTTTTGCCGGAGTTGATGGCATCCAGCCAGCCGGGCAACCAGACGTTGCCGTAGTTGGGCCAGGCGGTGGTGGCGATGCTGTCGGAATTGGACAGCAGCACGTCCATCGCGTAAACCGCTTTACCGTGAGAAGCCTGAATGAACTGGGCGAAGACCGGTTCGATCAGGATTTGCTTTTCGGGGGTTCCGAAAGCGACCACGACGTCGTTATGGACGTACAGGCCCAGGGTGTGGAATCCGAGGAACAGAGACACCCAGCTCAGGTGAGAGATGATTGCCTCTTTGTGATCCAAAACGCGAGCCAAAACGTTCCCCTTGTTTTGCTCCGGATCGTAGTCGCGAACCAGGAAGATGGCGCCGTGGGCGAATGCACCGACCATGATGAATCCAGCGATGTACTGGTGGTGGGTGTAGAGGGCGGCCATCGTGGTGTAATCCCGAGCCATGAAGGCGTAGGGAGGCAGGGCGTACATATGCTGTGCCACCAGGGAGGTGATCACCCCGAGGCAAGCCAGGTGCCAGCCCAACTGGAAGTGCAGGGAGTTGTTGTAGGTCTCGTAGATGCCTTGGTGGGGCATATTGAACGGACCTTCAACCTTACGGCCAAAGAACTCTTTGGCGTCGCACATCTCTTTGATGCTGTGGCCGATACCGAAGTTGGTCCGGTACATATGGCCGGCGATGATGAAGATCACCGCGATCGCCAGGTGGTGGTGAGCCATATCGGTCAACCACAGGGACTCAGTCTGGGGGTGGAAGCCGCCCAAGAACGTCAGGATCGCACTCCCGGCTCCTTCGGACGTGCCGAACACATGGCTGGCAGTATCGGGATTCTGAGCGTAAACGCCCCAGTTTCCGGTGAAGAAGGGAGCCAGACCCGCCGGGTGAGGCAGGGTGCTCAGGAAGTTATCCCAACCGACGTGCTGTCCGCGAGATTCGGGGATGGCGACGTGAACCAGGTGACCCGTCCAAGCCAAGGAGCTGACGCCGAACAGACCGGCCAAGTGGTGGTTCAACCGAGATTCGGCGTTCTTGAACCAGGACAGGCTGGGGCGGTACTTGGGCTGGAGGTGCAACCAACCGGCGAACAGGAAGACTGCGGCCAGCAGGAGCAGGAAGATGGAACCCTGGTACAGGTCTCCGTTGGTCCGCATCCCGATGGTGTACCACCAGTGGTAAACCCCGGAGTATGCGATGTCCACCGGGTTAGATGCGCCCGCTTGGGTGAACGCATCAACGGCGGGTTGTCCGAATTGGGGGTCCCAAATCGCGTGGGCGATGGGACGGACGTTTAAGGGATCTTTGATCCACTGTTCAAAATTGCCTTGCCAGGCGACGTGGAACAGGCTGCCAGAAGTCCAGAGAAAGATGATGGCGATGTGTCCGAAGTGGGAGGCGAAAATCTTTTGGTAGAGATTCTCCTCCGTCATCCCATCATGGGTCTCGAAATCGTGGGCCGTGGCAATCCCGTACCAAATCCGACGGGTGGTCGGATCTTGAGCCAGATCCTGGCTAAATTTTGGGAATTTCGTTGCCATAAGTCCTAACTAAATCGTGTTCTCGTCGAGTCTGCCCGGGGAAATTGAGGCGGTTTCGCCGTCTGTTTGAGAGGGACGAGAACTGCCCCAATTCCCGAGCAGAGATCTCTCATCCTACGGAGATGATTCGGGCTAAGAAGAACGCCCAGGTCGTGACAATTCCTCCGAGGAGGTAGTGCGCGACCCCGACCGCGCGACCCTGAATGATGCTCAGAGCACGAGGCTGAATTGCGGGAGCCACTTTGAGCTTGTTGTGCGCCCAAACGATGGACTCGATCAGTTCTTGCCAGTAGCCGCGGCCGCTGAACAGGAACATGAGGCTGAACGCCCACACGAAGTGAGCCGCCAAGAACATCAAACCGTAGGCCGAAAGGGCTGACCCGTAGGAGTTGATCACCTGGGAGGCTTGCGCCCACAGGAAATCACGCAACCACCCATTAATGGTAATCGCACTTTGTGCAAAGTTGCCATTGGTGATGTGGGTGATTGTACCGTCGGGGGCGACGGTTCCCCAAACGTCGGATTGCATCTTCCAACTGAAGTGGAAAATCACAATTGACAGGGAATTGTACATCCAGAACAGGCCGAGGAACACGTGGTCCCAACCCGAGACTTGGCAGGTGCCACCGCGACCGGGTCCGTCGCAGGGGAACCGGAATCCCAATTCGCTCTTGTCAGGAATCAGGCGGGAGTTGCGGGCGTACAGGACACCCTTGAGCAGGATCAGAACGGTCACGTGGATGGTGAAGGCGTGGATGTGGTGGACCAGGAAGTCCGCCGTACCCAGCGCGATCGGCATCATCGCGACCTTGCCGCCGACGGCAACGACATCACCGCCGAAGGCGGGGCTGACGCCAGCCATGACGTTGGGGGCAGTGTTGCCCGGTGCCAGGGTGTGCAGGTTTTGCACCCACTGGGCGAAGATGGGCTGCAGTTGAATCCCCGTGTCGGAGAACATATCCTGGGGACGGCCAAACGCACGCATGGTGTCGTTGTGGACGTACAGCCCGAAGCTGTGGAAGCCCAGGAAGATGCAGACCCAGTTCAGGTGGGAGATGATCGCATCGCGGTGACGGATCACGCGATCGAGCAAGTTGTTGACGTTCTTGGCCGGATCGTAATCCCGCACCATGAAGATGGCACCGTGGGCGCCAGCACCCACGACCAGGAAGCCTCCGATCCACATATGGTGGGTGAACAGAGACAGTTGGGTGGGATAGTCCGTCGCGATGTAAGGGTAGGGGGGCATCGCATACATGTGGTGGGCCACGATGATGCTCAGGGACCCCAGCATGGCCAAGTTGATGGCGAGTTGCGCGTGCCAGGAAGTGGTCAGGATTTCATAGAGACCCTTGTGACCTTCACCGGTGAAGGGACCTTTGTGAGCCTCCAGGATTTCCTTCATGCTGTGGCCGATGCCCCAGTTCGTCCGGTACATATGGCCGGCGACGATGAACAGGACGGCCAGAGCCAGGTGGTGGTGGGCCGTGTCGGACAGCCACAAACCGCCCGTCTGGGGGTTCAGTCCACCTTTGAAGGTCAGGAAGTCGGCGTAAACCCCCCAGTTGAGCGTGAAGAAAGGTGCCAGACCTTCTTTGAAGCTCGGATACAGTTCTGCCATCAAGCTGGAGTTCAGGATGAACTCGTGGGGCAGGGGGATATCCTGGGGAGCGACTCCGGAGTCGAGCAGCTTGTTGATGGGGAGGGACACGTGAATTTGGTGTCCGGCCCAACCCAAGCAGCCCAAGCCCAGCAGTCCGGCCAGGTGGTGGTTCATCATCGACTCCACGTTCTGGAACCATTCCAGTTTGGGAGCGCGCTTGTGGTAGTGGAACCAACCGGCGAACAGCATCAGGCCCGCCATCACCAGGGCACCGATCGCGGTGCAGTAGAGTTGGAACTCGTTGGTGATGCCGGAGGCCCGCCAGAGCTGGAACAGTCCAGAAGTGATCTGGATGCCCTGGAAACCACCACCTACATCGGCATTTAAAATTTCTTGGCCAAAGATCGGCCAAACCACTTGAGCGCTGGGCTTGATCCCGGTGGGATCGGTCAGCCAGGCTTCGTAGTTGGAAAACTTCGCGCCGTGGAAGTAGGCGCCACTCAGCCAAATGAAGATGACTGCGAGATGGCCGAAGTGGGCGCTAAAGATTTTGCGCGAAATATCTTCTAAATCGCTGGTATGACTATCGAAGTCGTGAGCGTCGGCGTGTAGGTTCCAAATCCAGGTTGTCGTACTTGGACCTTTAGCAAGATCGCGGCGAAAATGACCGGGCTTTCCCCATCTTTCAAAAGATGTGGGAGTTGGGTCCTTGTCTACCGTGACCTTCACTTTTGCCTCCCGCTCTGGAGGACTGATGGTCATTTAGACTCTCCTCTCCGTATCACAAAAAACAAGAAATGTTGCAGACTCTGAAGAACGGTTGTTAAAACCCCTTCAACATCCTTTGCAAAAGTTTAGAATTCTCTGAACCTTTGCCGGGGACAACACCATACCCTGGGTTTTGCCTTGTGTATTTAAAGGCGTATTTTAGCGACAACTGCCGACTTCTGTCGATAGCAGTTTGTTATGCTGCAGCCCGGAAGCTGTTGTCTCTACATGATATATCATCTTTTCGAGCAACATGGGATGGGTCGGTAACAATAATTAAGAATAGCTCGAATGCCCACGATATCGACGCTTGAGCCGATTTCGCCCGCCGGAGACCGTAAATATCCGCATTGAACAGTTACAAAACTTAAAATTTCTGGGACATGAAGTAGCTTTGTATACCAATTCGATCGCCATCCGGACGGCCCTTGGCCACCCGCCGCGATCGCCCCACATCGCCGGTTTGTCGGGCCGGGTATTTGGGAGGCGGTCCTTTTGGGCTATAGTTCCCTATGGAAGGCATCCGTCCAAATTATCGATCCGGGTTTTTAGGAGTATTTAACGTGTCTGTTCTGAATTGGTGGTGGACTCCGATCAAACGACTGCTGGCCGTCGCCCTCGCGGCAGTCCTCATATTGCCCCTGGCGGGGTGCGGTTCGTCAGCCGAACAAACGTTGGAAACCGTCCCCAGTCCGCCCTCCTCCCCCAAACCCCCCCAACAGAAAATCGCGGAAGTCTCCCCCCCGGACTTAATTCAAAAACTGCATCCGGCCCTCGATCGCTACCAACCCCAGGTCAAAATACTCAGTCCCCAATCCGAAGAAATCCTCGCGGACAACACCGTAACGGTGCAACTCGACGTCCGGGACTTTCCCACCTTCCGAGATCAAACCCTCGGTTTGGGACCCCACCTGCATTTCATTCTCGACGACGGACGCGATCGCGACATTTACAACCCCCAAGAACCCCTCATCCTCCCCGACCTCAAACCCGGAACCCACACGCTGCGGGTGTTCGCCGTCTACCCCTGGGGCGAGAGCTTCAAAAACGACGGCGCCCTCTCCAGCACGACATTCCATATCTATACGAAAACCCCCGACAATCACCCCGATCTGGATCTCCCCCTGCTCACCTACAACCGCCCCCGGGGAACCTACGGGGCCGAACCCATCCTCCTGGACTTCTATTTGGACAACGCCCCCCTGCACCTCGTCGCCCAGGAAGATCCCGAAGATGAAATCGTCGATTGGCGCATCCGCGTCACCGTCAACGGCGAAAGCTTCGTCCTCGATCGCTGGGAACCCATCTATTTAAAAGGATTCCAACCCGGCAAAAACTGGGTTCAACTCGAATTCCTCGACGAACTCGGAGAACCCCTCGACAACGTTTACAACACCACCGCCCGAGTTCTCACCTACGATCCCGACCGCCAAGACCCCCTCTCCCAACTTGTCCGGGGCCAACTCTCCCTGGCCCAAGCCCGGAGTTTGGTCGAATTCGACTCTATCAGTCCCATCACCCCCGCTCCCGAAATTGAAGAAGAACCGGAAACCCCGGCAGAAGAAGAACCCGTCGTTGAAGAAGAGCCGGAAATTCCCGTCGAGGAAGAACCCGCCATTGAAGAGGAAGTAGAAGCCCCCGTCGAGGAAGAACCGGTCATTATTGAAGAAATAGAAGCCCCCACCGAGCAAGAACCCGCCATTGAAGAGGAAGTAGAAGCCCCCGTCGAGGAAGAACCGGTGGTTGAAGAACCCGAAACGCCCACAGAAGAAGCGGTTGAAGAACCGGAAACGCCGGTGGCGGAAGAACCGGCGGTTGAAGAACCGGAAATGCCCACAGAGGAAACGTTAGAAGAACCGGTCGTTGAAGAACCGGCGGTTGAAGAACCCGAAATTCCCGCAGAGGAAGCGTCGGAAGAATCGACGGTTGAAGAACCCGAAACGCCCGCAGAGGAGGAACCCGAAGCAGTCGCACCGGAAATCCCGGAGGAACCGGGCGAAAACCCGATCCAAAAATTTTTGGGACAATTCCAATTGCCCAAATTCGGCGGAGATCGTGGAGAAACCCCGAGTTCCGAAGCCTCCGGAGGCGGTATCCAAAACCTTCTCAATCGCTTCCGGATTCCCTTCTTGAGTTCCGAGGAACCCACCCCCGGCGCCCCGGCCACGTTGCCGGAAATTCTAGAGGAAGTGCCGGAACCCGAACCCGTCGAAGAACTCCCGCCGTTCGCGTCCCCCGATTTGGTGCCCGATTTGGATTTGCCCGTCGAGGAGGACATCCAAGAACCGACTGTCGAGGAAATGTTTGACTCGGAATCCGAGCTGATGCCGGAAACCGGAGCCGAGGAATCCCCCGTCGAGGAAATGTTTGAATCGGAACCCGAACCGATGCCGGAAGTGGATATCGAAGCATCTGAAATTGAAGCGATCGAACCCGAACCGATGCCGGAAGCGGATATCGAAGCATCTGAAATTGAAGCGATCGAACCCGAACCGATCGCGGAAACGGAAGTGGAAGTCGAGGAATCCCCCGTCGAGGAAGTTGTTGAACCGGAACCCGAACCGGTGGAAATGGAAGCCGAGGAAGTCCCCGCCGAAACTGTTTCAAATCCCCAATCGGAAGCATAAAAATGACTGATTCAATGCCAACCCAAAATCCCGTCGAGTATTACACCTGGCAGAGATATCGATGCGCCTACGAATTCGATCCGCCTCCCGATGGGGACAGTTCGGCCAGTCCCCTGCTGCTGGTTCACCCCATCGGCGTGGGATTGTCCCGCCGTTTTTGGTATCGATTTTGTCGGGAGTGGCGGCACCTGGGCGGTGAAAATGCGATTTACAATCCCGATTTGATCGGGTGTGGGGAGAGTGAAAAACCCCCCGTCGCCTATCAAGTCGAAGACTGGGCGGAACAATTGCAGGAATTGATAAAAACGGTTATCAAACAACCGGTAATTGTAGTTGTTCAGGGGGCCCTGTTGCCGGTGGCGATCGCACTCGCAAAAAAATATCCGGACGGCGTGCGGGGGATGGTTTTATCCGGCCCCCCGGCTTGGCCGGTGATGACCGAGGCTTCATCTGACCCCCGGCAGCGTTTGCTTTGGAATCTCTTTTTTGATGCCCCCGGCGGACGTTTGTTGTGGATTTATGCCCGTCGGGAACAGTTTTTAAAATCTTTTTCCATTCGCCAATTGTTTGCGGAGGCGAAGGATGTCGATCGCGAGTGGTTGGATTTGCTGGCGGTGGGTTCGCGGGAGGCGAGAAGTCGCTACGCGGTGTTTTCTTTTTTGGCGGGATTCTGGCGGAAAGATTACGCCCTGGACATGGCAAACTTGAGTCAACCCACCCTCGTCGTTATCGGCGATCGCGCTTCGAGTATCAGCCGCAGCGGTAAATCGGAAACTCCGGAGGATCGAAAACAAGCCTATGAAAAAGGGTGGAAAAATGCCCGGGCGATCGTGATTCCCGGCCGCAATGTTTTGCCCTATGAAGAAACTGAAAGGTTTGTGAAAGTGACTCGGGAGTTTGTGAGTCAACTTTAGAGGGGGAATTGGGCGGGTTTTGGCATCGCGATATCATGTTAACCCAATCAGTTGGAGCTCCCTCCAGGCATTTTTCGAGAATGAGGCTCCTTAGCAGCAGGCAACCGGAGACGGCTGCCCCCACCTGGGCTCCATCCCTTAGCAGCAGGCAACCGGAGACGGTTGCCCCCACTTTGGCTCCATCCCTTAGCAGCAGGCAACCGGAGACGGTTGCCCCCACCTGGACTCCATCCTTACCAGCGGATCTGATATCAATTCATTTTTCATGCCGTTTTGGCTTCTTGATAAGTCGGAAAATCGGTGTAACCTTCGGCGTCGAAAGAATACCAAACCGACATATCCGCATCGGGATTTAAAGGCCAGTTGTGGGCGAATCGTTCCACCAAATCCGGGTTGCTGATGAAGGGACGGCCGAAAGCGATCGCGTCCGCGTCCCCGGCTTGAATCGCCGCTTCCGCCTTTTCTTGGGTGTAGCCACAATTACCGATCAAAGCACCGGAAAAGAGGGGGCGAAATTCCGACAATTTCATCGGTTCTCCGAGTTCGTGAAACCCGAATTCTAAACCGTCCATAATGTGGAGGTAAGCCAAATTATAAGTATTTAACTGTTCGGCGACGTAGAGAAATGTTTCCCGGTAATCGGAGGAACCCATATCGTTAAATCCGCCGTTGGGAGACAGGCGAACTCCGACGCGATCACTGTCCCAAACCGTGAGAATCGCTTCCGTAACCTCTCTCAAAAATTGAAACCTTTTTTCGATGCTGCCACCGTAGCGATCGCTTCTGTGGTTGGTTTTAGATTGCAGAAATTCGTCGATCAAATAGCCATTCGCACCGTGAATTTCCACCCCGTCAAATCCGGCATATTTCGCCCGTTCCGATGCCTTCCGATAGTCGGCAACCACGCCGGGGATTTCGTCTGTTTCCAGCGCCCTGGGGGTTTCGTAGGGCTGCTTTCCGGTGGGGGTGTGGATGTAATCCTCATTCAATTTGATCGCCGAGGGGGCGACGGGCAGTTTTCCGTCGTGGAAGCTGGAATGGGAAGCCCTGCCGGTGTGCCACAATTGCAGGAAAATCTTACCATTTTTGTTGTGGACGGCATCGACAATTGGCCGCCAAGCTTCCCCCTGTTTGTCGGTGTAAATTCCGGGGGAATTTAGCCAGCCGATGCCCTGTTTTGAAATAACTGTCGCTTCAGTAATAATCAAACCCGCCGAGGCGCGTTGGGCGTAATATTCCGCCATCAAAGGGTTGGGAATGCGGTCTTCTCCGGATCGCGATCGCGTCAGGGGGGCCATGACGACGCGGTTGTTTAAAGAGACACTCCCGATTTTTACGGGACTGAGTAATTTGGGTGATTTCGTGTTTTCGGTCATCTGTCAAAGCCTTATCAATCCGATCATATGATAAACGATTTTATGAAAAATGGATGTGACAGGCAGGATGCCTGTGCTACAGAAAAATCAGTCTTCCGGGGCTTGACTGACGAGTTTGCGATCGGGTAATCCCGTCGTTAAAATTAACCCCACTGAAGCAACAAAAACTAGAAAGATCATCCCCGAACGAAATGCATTGATGCGGGCGATCGCATAATTTTCTAAAATCTGTTCGGTCAGTGGCGACGTAAACTCACCTTGATTTAATATTTCTTCCAGTTGGGTATCGGAAACCAACTCGATACTCGTTTGCACTGCAGCAATCAGTTCCGGTTTTTTATCCTCCGGAATTGAAGAGCTATTTTCCACCCAATTTTGAGCGCCAATGGTCAATGTTGCCAGCATCATCACCCCCACCAAAGCCACGCCGATGGAATTTCCCAACTGTTCAAAGGTGGAATTCAATCCCGACGTTTCCGGGGTATCTTCCGGACTGACGGAGGATAGAATTAAATTCAGGATTTGCGAGGCGATCAAACCCATTCCCAAACCGAATAAAACCCCGGTGGCGAGTTCTCTCGGTCGGGCGTCGGGTTGAATGGTGAAAATCAGTTGGATTAATCCTAAGATACCACAAATAAACCCGACTTGAATAATTCGTTTGGCGGAAAAACGGGCGGACAGTTTCGCCCCCAGAATCGCGAAAACGAGGATCGCCAGGGACATGGGTAAAAGGGCGATTCCCGTTTGCATGGCGGTAAATTCAAACGTCAATTGCAGCAGCAGGGGGGCGATAAATAGGAACGATGCCAGAATTGCCATGTGGACGAAACGGACACCAAAACCGGGGATCAGTCCCGGTGTTTTGAAGAGAGAAGGTTTGAATAATCCGTCGGTGGCGATGGTTTCTAAGTGCCATTCCCAAAGAATTAATCCCATCAAAAATAGGATGCCGATGCCGACCAAAAAGGGCGTGACAGACAGTCCGAAAGGAGCCAGTTCTAAACCGGCGATCGCCAACGGTTTTGTCGCCAGCCAAAGTCCGTAGGTTTGGGCGAGTAAGATGCCCGTCACGATGCTGGAAAATCCGATAATTGCCAGTAAACCCCCCAGAAAATCAAATTTCGGGCGACGTTCTGGCGGCAATTCCGAGGGAATTTTCGGACTGAGAATTAAGACCAAAATCACGATCGCGACTTCCAGGCGGAACGCCCACCGCCAACTGTGGAACGTGGTCAAATATCCGCCGACGATGGGGCCGAGCGCCGCGCCCACCGCCCCCACCGCGCTGATAATGCCGTAGGCAAAGGCGAGATCTTTACCTTGATATTGACCGCGTAATAACGTCTGAATGTTGGGTATCATCAGGGCGGAACCCAACCCTTCTAAAACCGACCAGCCGATCAGTAAAACTCCCAAAGTCTGACTGAAGGAAGCCGTCGCCGTCCCGATGCCAAAAATTATCAGTCCGACCAAAAACGTGCGTTTTTTACCAAAAATAACGGAGAGTTTACCGCCGATCAGCATGAACGACGCCATCACCAGGGCAAATAGGGCGATCGCCGATTGAATGCCCCCTACCGTCGTATTCAGATCCACCACCAAGGCGGAAATCGAAACATTCATGATCGTGGTATCGATGACGATAATAAACATCGACATCGCCAAAATCATCAGCAGCATCCATTTCTGCATCAGTTTAATCTCCAAAGTCGAAATTTTTGATAACCTTTAAAATCGGGCGGATTGAATCAGTATAGGGTTTCTCATACTCATGAGATACGGTGTGCATTTAAAGTCCCCCTGATCAAGGGATGTGCATTTAAAGTCCCCCTGCTCAAGGGGGATTTAGGGGGATCGGATCGGTTTTGGCAAAACTTCACCTCCGACACCGGGCGCGATCGCTTAAAATTGATCTCGAAAAGCCACCGCCGACGAGAATCCCTCCATGCAACCCGTAGACTATACCACCCTGATGGCATCCTGTTCCGAATTGCGGACAAACTGGCTGCCCGCCCGCCTCGAACAGGTGTATCAGCGCGATCGCTTCACCGTTTCCCTCGCCCTGCGAACCCTCAACCGCCGGGGTTGGCTGGATATTTCCTGGCACCCCCAAGCCGCCCGCCTCTGCGTCTCTTCCCCGCCCCCCCGAGTCCCCGACACCTTCACATTCAGCGATCAATTGCGGCACCAATTGGGGGGTTTGGCGTTAGTCGCGATCGCCGAAGTTTCCCCTTGGGAACGGGTGATCGATTTCCAATTTGCCAAGCGTCCGGGAGAGCCCGCCCTCTGGCATTTGTACGTCGAAATTATGAGTAAATACAGCAACGTTATTCTAGCCGGAAAAGATAACGCGATCGTCACCGCAGCCCACCAAGTCAGCAGCCAACAGTCCAGCGTCCGCCCCATCCAAACCGGCGATCGCTACGAATTGCCCCCCCGCCTCACCGATCCGATTCCCAAGTTGGAAGAACCTTTGGAACGCTGGCGGGAACGGGTGAGTTTGATTCCGGGTTCTGTGAAAAAACAATTGCTCAAAAGTTATCGGGGCTTGAGTTCCTCCCTGGCAATTTCCATGATCGAAGTGGCGGGTTTGGATCAAAATTGCACCACGGAAAGTCTAAATAATGCGGAATGGGAACGGCTGTTTCAGCGGTGGCGGGAGTGGTTGCACACCTTGGAAACAGAGGAATTTAAACCGGGTCGAACTCAGACGGGTTACACCGTCACGGGTTGGGGAAAGATCGGGGAAAGTCCGGCGACGGTTCAGGAACTTCTCGACGAATATTATACCGAAGAACTCAACCGCCAGGAGTTCAAACAACTCCGGCATCAAATCAGTCAAAAACTCAATACTCTGTTGAAAAAATTGGGGGTAAAATTGCAGGGATTTTGCGATCGCCTGCAACAGTCGGACGATGCGGATCTGTATCGGGGGCAAGCCGATTTGTTGATGGCCCACCTGCACGAGTGGGAACCGGGAATGAAGGCTATTAAATTAGCTGATTTTGAGACGGGAGAACCCGTGAAAATCCCCCTCGATCCGGAAAAAAACGCCGTCCAAAACGCCCAATCTCTCTACAAGCGACACCAGAAACTCAAGCGGGCACGGGTGGCGATCGAACCCTTGATGAAAGCGGTCAAAGATGAGATAGACTATTTGGAACAGGTGGAAGCCGCGATCGCCCAGACGCCGACCTACCAAAAACCCGCCGACCTGCAAACATTAAAAGAAATTCGGGGTGAATTGATCGAGGAAGGCTATCTCAGCGTCCCCGACTATCGCAAACCGGCGGCGGGCACGGAAACCGAATTTTATCGCTACCGGACGCCGGGGGGATTCGAGTTATTGGTGGGCCGCAACAACCAACAAAACGATCGCCTCACGTCCCAGGTGGCCACGGATTACGACCTCTGGTTCCACACCCAGGAGATCCCCGGCAGTCACGTTTTGCTGCGTCTCCCGCCGGGGGAAGTGCCCGACGACACGGATTTGCAGTTCGTCGCCAACGTCACCGCCTACTACAGCCGTGCCCGCCAAAGCGAACAGGTTCCGGTGATTTACACCCACCCCAAACACGTCTACAAACCCAAGGGGGCAAAACCCGGGATGGTGATTTACAAGCATGAACGGGTGTTGTGGGGGGCACCGCAGCAGGCCATCCAGGTTTTGGGTCTGGAAGTGTAGGCGATCGCAAACCGCCCGATCTAAAAAAGTAAACTTTTGTGAATGAAAGAGGTGTGATACTTGTTACAATGCGATCGAGAGGTTTGAGAATTTATACCCGCACCGCAAACGCGGAACGCCAAAACTCGGGTGTCCTCAAATCGCAACAACAACGGTATCCTTTTGCATCTGGCCAGATCCCCCCGGGGTCGGCCATTTTTATAGCGCTGCGCGCTGGGGTGTGGGGTGTAGGGTGTAGGGTGTAGGGAGGGGAAACTCCCTTTCCGAAACGGTAAACATACGATCGCTCGTTGCTACATTACCCGTCCTCCGGGAGGGGATCGCAGCGGATCTCGATCTGGAATCCGTCGGGGTCGTAGAAGTAGATGCCGCGACCCGTGGGGCGGCTGACCGGGCCTTGGGCGATCGCGATCTGTCCGTTCCGCAACACCTCCACCGCGGCATCGAACTGTTCGGGGGCGATATCGAAGGCGAGGTGGTTTGCGCGGGTGAATTGGTGCGTCGGGTCGGGGTGCGGCGGTTCCAGGTCGGGCTCGGCGAACAGGTCGATCACCGTCCCGTCCGGCGTGACGAAATTGGCGACTTTCCCGGCTTCCACCAAGGATTTCAGGGTGCTGGGAACCTCTTCTCCCCTCAGTTCGTGGAGTCCGAGAATTTCCCCGTAGAATTTGCGGGAAGCTTCGATGTCAGCGACGTTAAACGCGATGTGGTGGACGCGGCGCAGCATTCCGGGTGCGAGGGTGGGTTGGCCGGAGGTGGAGATAGATTGCATGGCGATCGCTCCTCGTTTTTACCGTTTCTTGATTGTAGCGGATATAGCCACAAACAATGATAAAGAGGAGGTAGGGGCAAGCCTCTGCGCTTGCCCATCAATCCATCAATCCATCAATGATCAATCGGTAGGGGCAAGCCTCTGCG
>NZ_JAYFER010000658.1:0-11565 GCF_055795065.1 Lyngbya sp. CCY1209 | reverse complement strand
AATCGCCAAGACACATGGAAGTTTCGGGTTCTGTTCCACGAACCGAACTGTAAACACACGAGCGCTCATTGCTATATCAGCTTTGAGCTAATCGAGACCTCCTCCATTCCCCGATATCCGATCTGAATGTTAGCCCTTGCGATCGCGTCCCGTGAGGGCATCGACTAGGTTGCGGTGGTATTCGGGAGGCTCCCCTCGATCGGATTTCGGCTTCTCCGGGGTCTGAGAGGGGGTTTGCTGGGTCGGGGGTGCGGGCTTCTGTTGGTAGGCGGGGCGTCCGAAGCCCAGAAAACACCAGGGCTCCCGGTGGCGGCGCATCACCTGTCCGCCGTTGGAGTCGTTGCCGACGGCTGTATTTCCCTCGATGCTGACCACGCTTCCATTCGACTCGATCCGTTCCACGATGCCGACATGATCGGCGATGCCGTCGCCCCGCCAGCAGTAGAAGGCGATATCTCCGACTTGCGGCTTGGAGAACCACCGCCCCTGCCTCTGGAACCAGTACACCCCGTCCTGACAGTAGGCAAATCCTTTGGCGGTGCGGATTGGTAGCGTCAGGCTGACGCGATCGAAGCAGTAGGAAATGAAAATCGCGCACCAGGGTACATAATTCATGCCGTACCAGTGACCGTATTTATTTTGATTGCTGCTTGGAGGAGATTCGCTGTAGCCAATTTCACCCACTGCAACTCGAAGCAGATCGTCTACTGTTTTCATCGGAGAATTTTCCCTAGCCATTCAATTTAAGTTATAACTCAATTTTGAGGCGATCGAGTGTTCTTAATATTCTCGATCGATCCGGTTTTTAAACTGTCCGCTTTGGGTCAAAATTGCGGTGGGAGACTCGGAGAAATAAAACGCCAATCTCCGGGGCGATCGCCACATCGCTAAACCCGAATGACTCGGTTCGATTGTGACTGTTAAACGCCCTGCCACAAGCTTTTCGAGGCGAATTAAATCCTACAGAGGGGTGAGAACCCTGGGGGCAAAAAGCCACGATGGGCGCGGACATTTAGACCTAACTTTTCGCCCGTTTCATGCCGAAAAAAAGTTCTCGACCGGGCTGGATCTGAACCCCGAACCCCTATGGACGAGTCCTTGGGTCGGGCCGTCTTCAAAGGCAGTGAGGGGTCTGACACTTCCGGGTATTTGACCGGACTGTATATCACCCGCATCTCGGCAACCGATCGCCGCTCTCGATCTATTTCTTCGGGTCGGATTCGAGTCCGGATCGATCCACAAAAATTAACAATCGCGATCGCTCCTCGGGCCGCCGCTCCTCACAATAGCCACAAACCGCCGTCACCCGGCGATCAACCGAAATTCACCCGCCGCAGCAACAAATATCACAGTTGACATCCGTGAGATCACGGATAATATAGGGTGTATCATCGAGTTTGACTCGAACCAGCCAATTTTAGGGAGGTCATTCCCATGTCGGCGAATTTTACCAAAGGGTTGTTCTACATCAATCTCCAAGGCGCAGATCTCACCAACGCCAACTTGAGCGGGGTTCGGTTAGGACGCGCCAATTTCCGCTATGCGATTTTTGAAGGGGCGAATCTCCAAGATGCCGATTTGACAGACGCCGAGAATTTGGAACCCAGCCAACTTCAGCAAGCGATCAACTGGCACTTGGCCCACTACAGCGAAACCCTGAAACAAAAACTGGGACTACATTTCAAACAAACGCCATAAAATCCTCGATTCCCATCGCTTTTTTGGCTTTTCTAAACCGGGTCGGTATCCGTCACGTCCCCACTTACGGAGATTTCCCATACCGCCGGCTTTCCCGGGCGCAGGACTCGCGCCCAAAATTAATGTAGCTATTTTTTGAGAGCTGGATTCGCGGGCGATTCCAGATTTTTTTGATCAGACCAAATCCCGATTGGCGACGGCGCACCGATCGCCAAGCCCAAAACATCTGCGACGGTGTTTCTCGGCCGACGACCCGGGTCTAAACTCGGATAAAAACAATAAATTTTAGGCTTTTTAATTGGGGTAAAATTTACCGAAAATATGGGAGAAAAAATCCGGTTTTTAAAAATGTTAAATTTTGCCGGATCGCGGCGACCGGAATGTTTCAGCAGATGGCCGGGATTCCCTCGAATTTAAAATTCGGGGGGCCGGACGTTACCAGATGGGCGACAAAGGGTAAAACCGTCGCCCCGAGGCAACTCGGAGGACACCACATTACATTTGATGAGCGATCGCGATCGCGATTCCCATCTTCGATACAATGGCAATAACGGCATTTGACGCGATCGCAAGTTTATGGCTCACAGCATCCAATCCTCCTCCCATCCCTACCTGGAACCCCCCCGAGAAGAGGAAGAAGAAGAATCCGAGTTGGATTACTTTTTTGACGAACCGGGAAGCCTCCCCGGAACCCTCGATCTCGAGCCCGACGCGCCGCCGCCGGAACTGATTTTGATCGAGTACAACGAGGCGAACGCCACCCGCAAAGTCCTCGGCAGTCCGGAAGAATGTTCCACCTACCTCGATCCGGGTTCCATCTCCTGGCTCGACGTCCAGGGGTTGGGAAACTTGGAAACCTGGCGTAAAATGTCCCAGATTTTCAACCTCCACCCCATCGCCTTGGAAGACGTGGTGAACGTCCCGCAGCGGCCGAAAGTGGTATACTACGACAATCCCGAGCATCTGGTGATCGTGGCTTGGATGGTGATGCTCAACCCCAAATCCAAAAAACTGCACAAAGAACAGGTGAGCATCATTTTGGGGGACAATTATCTGATCACCGTCCAGGAAGAACCCCAATACGATTGTTTGGAACCGGTGCGCGATCGCATCCGACTCAACAAGGGGACAATCCGCAAAAATGGGGCGGACTATCTCGCCTACGCGATCTTGGATGCCATCATCGACGAATTTTTTCCCCTACTTGAAATTTACAGCGATCGCCTGGAAGATTTGGAAGATGAGGTGCTCTTCCAACCCTCCAAAAAGACGATGGAAAGTATTTATAAAATAAAGCGGGAACTCCTAGTCCTGCGGCGGGCGATCTGGTCCCAGCGGGAAGCCTTAAATATCCTGATACGGGACAAGACGCGGCTGGTGGGGAAAAAAGTGCGAGTCTACCTGCGCGACTGTTACGACAACACGGTAAACGTCCGGGATATGTTGGAAACCTACCGAGAATTAGCTTCCGACCTAATCAGCATTTACCTGTCTTCGATGGGAAATCGCATGAATGAAGTCATGAAACTGTTGACGGTCATCTCCTCGATTTTCATTCCCCTGACCTTTATCGCCGGGGTCTACGGCATGAACTTCGACCCGGAGGCATCGCCGCTCAATATGCCGGAATTGGAGTGGTACTACGGCTATCCGGCCGCCTTGGGGGTGATGGCTCTCATCGCCGGAAGTTTGGTTTACTTTTTCTGGAAGCGGGGTTGGTTCAAGAATTATTCTCGTTTCGACCGCGAAAAATTCGGCGATCGCTAAACCGAGGGCTTCTCACTGATATTGGGAGGGAATGGCAGCCTTGACAAACGAACAGATCGTCGGCGGACGATATCGGATTATCAAATGCTTGGGAGCGGGGGGATTCGGCCGCACCTTCTTGGCGACCGACGAGCGCAACCCCACCGCCTCTCCCTGCGTCCTCAAACAGTTTTCTCCGCGATCGCAAAACCCCGAACATTTGCAAAAGGCGGCGGATTTGTTTGAACAAGAAGCCGCCCGGTTGGAAAACCTGGGCAAGCACCCTCAAATCGCCCAACTGCTCGACTCTTTCAAAATCGAAGAGAATCAATATTTGGTTCAGGAGTATATCGAAGGGAAAAATTTGCGGCAGATTTTGGAAGCTCGCGGCCGGTTCAACGAATCTCAAATCCGCTATTTGCTGGGCAATTTGCTCCCCGTTTTGGAATTCATCCACTCCCACCACATCATCCACCGGGATATCAAACCGGAGAATCTCATCCGCAGCCCCAACGGACAGTTGGTCGTCGTCGATTTCGGGGCGGCAAAACAGGCGGTCGGCAGCGCTTTATTGCGGACCGGAACCCTGATCGGGACGCCGGAATATGTGGCGCCGGAACAGTTGCGCGGGAAGGCGACTTTCGCCAGCGATCTCTACAGTTTGGGGGTGACTTGTCTGCATTTGCTCACCCAGTTGTCCCCCTTCGATTTGTTCGATACCGGGGAAGATCGTTGGGTGTGGCGGCACTATTTGGCCGACAACGCCATCGGCGACGAATTGGGTCGAATTCTCGATCGCCTCACCGAAGAGGCCACTAACCACCGCTACCAGTCCGCCGCCGAGGTGCTCCGGGATCTCGACGCCCGCCGCCCCCGACTCAACGTCATCGCCCAACCCGCCACCGTGCCCCCCCGACAGACTGGTTTGGGTTGGAAGCGCCCCCAGACCGTCAGCGACTATTGGAGTTCCGTCTCCTGCGTGGCGTTTGGCCCCGACGGCCGGATTTTGGCGGGGGGGAGTTTCGATCGCACCGTCCGACTCTGGCGGGCCGAGACGGGGGAATGGGTGGCTTCGTTCCTGACCCCCTCCCAACCGATATTGGCTGTCGCCTTCAGCCCCGACGGTCGCCTCCTGGCCGGGGGCGGCGGGGACGGGAAAGTGCACCTGTGGGACCTAGGGACCCAAAACGAACTGGGGGCGATCGCGGCCCACGGGGACGGCCGGGTGTCGATGTCCGCGGCCTTCAGTCCCCCCGGAGATGCGATCGCCACCGCCGGGGACGACGGGACCGTTCACATTTGGGACAGGGAAACCCGGGAATTGCGTCGCAGCCTGCAACACCTGCGGGGGATCAACGGCCTGGCCTACGCGCCGGACGGGGGGTTGCTCGCCACCGCCAGCAGCGATAATTCCGTCCACCTGTGGCGGCCCGACACCGGGGAGCACCTGGGACAACTCGCCGGACACCGGCGGGACGTCAACGCCCTCGCCTTCAGCGCCGACGGGCGACTTCTCGCCACCGCCAGCAGCGATCAAACCGTCAAAATTTGGGATCTGGAACGGCGGGAACTCCGACAAACCCTGACCGACCACCAGGATTGGGTGAGGACGGTGGCCTTTTTCCCGTCTCCCGATCGCGATCGCACCCCCCTCCTGGCCAGTGGCGGCGCCGATCGCACCGTCAAAATCTGGGATCTCGACCGGGAAACCGTCGTGGATACCCTTTTCGGACACGGCGATGTCAACGCCATCGCCATCAGTCCCGACGGCAAGATTCTCGCGAGCGGCAGCAGCGACAACACCTTGAAAATCTGGCGGCGGGAGTAGCGATCGCGGGATCAACCGAGATCTTGCTATGATCGAGATCCCACCCCCTCTCCCATTCAACCATGAATTTACCGACCTGGATCACCTTTTCCCGCCTGCTGGGAATTCCCTTCATCCTCTGGGGGCTGCACCACCCCACCCCCGAGATCCGCTGGATTTGTCTGGGCATTTTCCTGGCCGTCGCCGCCACCGACTGGCTGGACGGCTACCTGGCCCGAAGACTGAACCAAGTCAGCGATTTGGGCAAATTTCTCGACCCCCTGGTAGACAAATTGCTGGTGCTGGCCCCCCTGTTGGCCCTGATCGAGCTGGGACAGATCCCGGCCTGGGGGGTCTTTTTGATCGTGGGTCGGGAATTGGCGATCGCGGGGTGGCGGGTCAATCAACCGCAAATTTCCGGGGCGAACCTGTGGGGAAAAGCGAAAACCGTCTTGCAAATGGCTGCCATTTCCCTGTTGATCGCCCCCCTCCCAGCCGCCTGGGATCGACCGTCCGCGATCGCCTTTTGGGCCGCCGTCGCCGTCACCTTGATGTCCGGTTTGACCTACGTGTTCCCCTCAATTTCAATCGGGGATTTCTCTAAAAATGAGTCCCGATAACTCCACCGAATTCCCGAGTTTAGACCCTTTTTAAACGCCGCCACTGTCGGTTCGGGTGTCGGAAACATTTTCCACCATTCTGCATCCCTGAGTCCCGTCCGGGCAATCCCCCGGAAGTTTACAAAATCTTTAACAATCCGCTCGAATAACTATCCTTAATCTCGATGCCGTTCCCGGGAGACGAGGCAGACAAGTTGGCTGGGGGTCTGTTAAGATCTCGTCCAAGTCTAAATGTATACAAACTCTACCCGCTCCCCGTAAAGTGTGGCGGTGAATGGGGCACTCGGGAACCCGAAACGTGAAGGGTTGAGAACTGGGAGTTGAGGTCAATTTCCTCGATCCCGCCCGACTTTCGTGAGGGGATGGGTAGCCAGACGGGGTGATCTACTGTGTTAAGTTTTATCTGCCATTGACTGTGTAATTGAGCATTACAAGGTTTAAATCAGATGTTGCCAAATTTTTGCGGAAAACTAATATTATTAGGTCTGGTGACAGCCGTCGTGGGTTGTAGCCCCCCCGCCGCCACCCCCCCATCCCCGGAAGCCGAGGCTTCCCCCGCCGCCACCTCCGAACCGGCGGGAGAACCCATCGTTCTGGCCGACGTCTCCAAAAATGCAGCCCAGAAAATCCGGCAGTTTCAGCCGATGGCCGACTACCTCGCCGAAAATCTGGGAGAATATGACATCGGCGCGGGAGAAGTCAAAGTCGCCCCGAATCTGGAGGCGATCGCGGCGATGCTCAAAAGCGGGGAGGTCGATATCTACTTCGACAGCCCCTACCCCGCCATGCGGGTGAGCGACGCCTCGGGCGCCGAGCCGGTCCTGCGCCGCTGGAAGGGGGGAAATGCCGAGTATTTCGGCGTCATCTTCATCCGAAAAGACAGCGGCATCGAGAGCATCGAGGATTTGCAAGGCCGGACGATCGCCTTCGAGGAAGACGTCTCCACCTCCGGCTACTTCTTGCCCCTCAACTACTTGATCGACGCCGGCTTCAATCCCGTCCAAAAAGCCTCCCCCCTCGATGACGTCGCCCCGGACGAAATCGGATACGTTTTCAGCAACGACGACGAAAATACAATCCAGTGGGTGATCAGCGGAAATGTTGAGGCCGGTGCCGCCGATTTGCCCACCTTCATGGCGATTCCGGAGGAAAGTCGCTCGGCTCTGAAGATCTTGGCGGAAACCGAAAAACTCGCCCGCCATATTGTCCTGGTTCGCCCCGGCATGGACCCCGAATTGGTGGAGGGGATCAAGGCCGTGTTGATGGATATGGACAAAACGCCCGCAGGACAGGCCGTACTCGAATCCTTTGAAAAAACGGCGAAGTTCGACGCATTTCCCCCGGAAGCCGATCTGAATCGGATGCGAGAATTGTACGACCGCGTTCAGAACAGGTGAGTTGGATGGGAAAGTTCCGGAACCGACAAGTTTCGTTGGCGACCAAACTGACCTTGGCCATGACGGGCTTGGTCATCATTGTCGTAGCCAGCGTCACTTGGCTCTCCCTGCGTCGCCAGCAACAAACCTTTAAGCAGGAACTCGAACAGCAGGCGGAAATTTTACTCGAAACCCTCTCGGTGACATCCGCCGACTCCCTCTATTTTTTGGACGTCTCCTTCCTCAAGGAACTCATGGAGCAGCTCGGAACCGCCAAAATTCTGGTGTCCGGCAATATCTACGACAAGGACGGCCGGATTCTGGCCGACGCCTACCGGCGGGACGTGCTGGCCTACGGGGTGGAACCCGACCCCTGGGCCTTGCAGTTGCTCCAAAGTCGGGACACCGTTTTCGAGTGGAAGTCCGACCAACAGCGCCTGATCGCTGGTCAGGCGGTCGTCCTGGGTTCCCAACCGGTGGGGGCCGTCAGCGTCGGACTCTCGACCCAACCCCTGGAGGCGAAAATGGCGGCGGTGCGAAATCGGGGCTTGATCGCCGCCTTGGCCGCCGCCACGGCCGGCACCCTCCTGGCCCTGGTGATCAGCCGCTCGATCACCGAACCCCTCAAACAGATGACCGCCGCCACCCGGGAACTGGCCGCGGGAGACCTGGAGTTGCAGATCGACATCCAATCTCAGGACGAACTCCAGGTGCTGGCCGACTCCTTCAACAAGATGACGAAGCAGTTGCGGGATCTCATCGACAGCAAGGAACAACTGATCAAAAGTCTGGAGTTCCGGGCCGAGGCCCTGCGACAGAGCGAGGCTAAAAATCGGGCGCTCCTCAACGCCATCCCAGACCTGATGTTTCGATTCAGCCGGGACGGGGTGTTTCTGGACTTCCGGGCCTCCCGGGGCGACAATTTGATCCAGTCGATGAGCCAGTATCTCAACCGCAGCATCTACGACCTGCTGCCCAAACATCTGGCCCAGATGTATCTGGAATACGTGAGCATCGCCCTCCGCAGCCATCAGGTGCAGGTGTTCGAGTACGAGTGGTTTCTCAACGATCGCCGCCACCATTTTGAAGCCCGGATCGTCGTCAGCGGCGAAAATGAAGTCCTTGCCATCGTCCGCGATATCACCGAAAGCAAGCTGGCCCAAATCGAACTGCAGCGGGCCAAAGAGGCGGCGGAGACGGCCAACCACGCCAAGAGCGAGTTCCTCGCCAGCATGAGCCACGAACTCCGCACCCCCCTCAACGCCATCATCGGCTACAGCGACCTGCTGCGGGAGGACGCGGTGGATTTGGGCTACGCCGACTTCATCCCCGACCTCGACCAAATTCGCGCCTCGGGGCTGCACCTGCTCGCCATCATCCAGGATATTTTGGACATCTCCAAGTTGGAGTCGGGGATGATGAGCGTCTGTTTGGAAGACTTCAATATCGCCACCCTGGTCCGGGAGGTGGAGGCCCTGGTGCAGCCGTTGGTGCAGAAAAATCACAACGAACTGCGGGTCAATTGCGACCCCGACTTGGAGGGGATGCACGCCGACCGCACCAAGGTCAAACAGATCTTGCTCAACCTGTTGAGCAACGCGGCTAAATTTACCGAACGCGGGGTCGTCACCCTGAACGTCGGCTACCGCGCGCGCCACCACTCTCAGTCTCTGCCCCACCGGGCCGGCAGCAACGGCTCGGCCACTTCGGTGGCGATCGCCCCCGGCCAGTCCCGCGGCTGGGTCGCCTTTGAAGTTGGCGACACGGGCATCGGCATGACCCCGGAGCAGATGACCAAAATTTTTGAACCCTTCGAGCGGGCCGACAACTCCACCACCCGCCGCTACGAAGGGACCGGCCTGGGACTCTCCATCAGCCAGCGGTTTTGCGAGATGATGGGGGGGACCGTCACCGTCGAAAGTCAGCTCGGTTTGGGATCGACTTTTACGGCCTGTTTGCCACTGGTGGTGTCCGACAATTTATCCAAAAAAAAAATTGATTCCGCCGTCTGGGTCCCCATCTAATCCCGCTCGCACGGCCCGTTTTGATCTCGGGGTGCGGGGCGCACCGGGGGCGTTTCTCCTGGAGCTTAACCGTTGCCTTAACCGTTGCCTCCCAACTCCCGACTCCCTCATCCCGCCGCCACAGATATTGAGAGTGGATGTCAGGATTTGATCTCATTGATTGCGATCGCCCCCACCGCCTCACCCCGGAACAGCCCCGAAACTCAAACGGCGAACCTTTTTAATCCCCATTTCCTGCGATAAAATTAACCTTGCCCGAATCAGCCCATTTCGATTTAAAATCTTAAAATATTCTGCAGCCGTTCGGACTCTAGCTCCCTATAAATCCTCATTCGTTCTAAATTACTATGTCTATTGGCTATCTTGCCCTGGTCCTCCACGCCCACCTCCCCTTTGTCCGACACCCCGAAAGCGACTACGTATTGGAGGAAGAGTGGCTCTTTGAAGCCATCACGGAAACCTACATCCCCCTGATCAAAATGTTCGAGGGATTGAAGCGGGACGGCGTCGAGTTCAAACTGACGATGAGTTTGACTCCCCCCCTGGTCGCCATGCTGCGAGATCCCCTCCTCCAAGAGCGCTACGACAAACACCTCGCCAAACTGCAGGAATTGGTCGCCCGGGAAGTCGAACACAACCAACACAACGGCCACCTCGTCTACCTCGCCGAACACTACGTCGAAGAATTTGCGGAAGCCCGCACCCTCTGGGAGCGCTACGGCGGCGATTTGGTCACAGCCTTCAAACAATTCCAAGATTCCAACAACCTGGAGATCATCACCTGCGGCGCCACCCACGGCTACCTGCCCCTGATGAAAATGTACCCCCAGGCGGTACAAGCCCAAATTCAAGTCGCCTGCGAACACTACGAAGACAACTTCGGTCGCCCCCCCCGGGGCATCTGGCTCCCCGAATGCGCCTACTACAACGGCCTGGAACGCCACGTCGCCGACGCCGGCCTGCGCTACTTCCTCACCGACGGCCACGGCGTCCTCTACGCTCAACCCCGCCCCCGCTTCGGCACCTACGCCCCCATCTTCACGGAAACTGGTGTCGCCGTCTTCGCCCGCGACCACGAGTCCTCCCAGCAGGTCTGGTCTTCCCTGGTGGGATATCCGGGTTCCCCGGAATATCGAGAATTTTACAAGGATTTGGGCTGGGAAGCCGAATACGAATATATTAAACCCTATATCATGCCCAACGGCCAGCGGAAAAATACGGGCATCAAGTACCACAAAATTACCGGCCGGGGATTGGGACTCGGGGATAAGGAACTCTACGACCCCTATTGGGCCCGACAAAAAGCCGCCGAACACGCCGGGAACTTCATGTTCAACCGGGAGCGGCAGGTCGAACACCTGCACGGCATCATGCAGCGCCCCCCCATCATCGTTTCCCCCTACGATGCCGAACTGTTCGGCCACTGGTGGTATGAGGGACCCTGGTTCCTCGATTGCCTGTTCCGCAAGACCTGGTTCGACCAGGACGTTTACGCTATGAGCCATTTGGCGGATTACTTGCAGGCTTACCCCACCCAGCAGGTGTGCCGTCCGGCTCAGTCGAGTTGGGGGTACAAGGGGTTTCACGAATATTGGCTCAACCACAGCAATTCCTGGATTTATCCCCACCTGCACAAGGCCGCGGAGCGGATGATCTCCCTGGCCTGTCGGGAGGCGACGGACGATTTGGAGTTGCGGGCCCTCAACCAGGCGGCTCGGGAGTTGCTTCTGGCCCAATCCTCTGACTGGGCGTTTATCATGAGCTCCGGGACGATGGTCCCCTACGCCGTGCGCCGGACGCGATCGCACCTGATGCGCTTCAACAAACTTTATGATGACATTAAGGTTGAGAAGATCGATTCGGGCTGGCTGGAAAAGGTTGAATATTTGGATAATATCTTCCCCAACATCAATTACAAAGTCTACCGACCTGCCCTGTAGCGGGAGTTTCAGCCCTTATCGGCGATCGGTGCCCCCCCGCCTCCCGACCCGGAACCCCGACAATTGGATGCCATTTCCCCAGCCCGGAAGCGGGTTTGGGGTCATTTTTTTGCCCATCCCCACGCCACTTTATAAGAAAGAATGTTAAATTTTGTAAAGTAAAGGCGTTTTGTAAAATAGACTACAGAATTTTATAGTATAGTGATAAGCATAAGGAAAAAAAACAACTCAACTCATCAGGAGGACTCGACCCATGTCTACCCAAGATCAAGCCAGAGCATTGATGATGCGCCATCACCAGACCGTCAAGAACCGCCAGCAGGCGATGTTGAACCGCTCCGCGGCCGAAGTCGG
>NZ_JAYFER010000657.1:0-2950 GCF_055795065.1 Lyngbya sp. CCY1209 | reverse complement strand
GTCGAACCGGGTGACTATTTCAGCACCATCCAGGGCAAACCTAACGCCGATTCGAGCAGCAGCTACGATCGCAGTTCCTCCGCGATGAGCTAAACCCCAATCTCGTTTAAATTCATCTTTTCAAATTCATTAATTCGGAGTCAGATACCATGTGTACCCAAGACGAAGCTCGCGCACTGATGCGCCGCCACCACCAGGCCGTCAAAAATCGCCAGCAAGCCATGTTCAACCGGGCCGCGGCCGAAGTCGGACTGGAACCGAGCGACTATTTCAGCACCATCCAGGGCAAACCCCACTCGGATTGTCAGATGAGCTACGATCGCTCCCACGCCTCCATGAGCTAATTTCAAACCCCTTTCAACTTTAACTTTCAACCAATCGGAGATGATTAGACGATGAGTACCCAAGACCAAGCCCGCGCGTTGATGATGCGCCACCACCAGACCGTCAAGAACCGCCAACAGGCGATGTTGAACCGCTCCGCCGCCGAAGTGGGTATTGAGCCGGGTGACTACTTCAGCACCATCCAGGGCAAGCCCAGCGCCGATTCGCGGACGAGCTATGATCGCAGTTCCTCAGCCATGAGCTAAGTTGTCGTATACAGATCAAAGTCCGTGGATTCTAACATCAATACCCCCACAGCGCGATCGGCCTTGTGGGGATTTTTCATGGGCGATCGGCTTTCAGTGATACATCAAGTTTCCCGTTCCCTATCCCCTGCTATATAATCGCTTCTGCGAGACATTCATGGGGGCAGGTAAAACATATGTCAGATTGGCAGAAGATTGACGGCGGGATCACGGCGCCGAAAGGATACCGGGCGAGTGGCATTGTGGCGGGGTTGAAACCCTCCGGGGCGCCGGATTTGGCGTTGATCCTCTCCGACGTGGATGCGATCGCGGCGGGGGTGTTCACCACGTCCCAGGTGCGGGCGGCCTGCGTGGACTACTGCCGCCAACAATTGCAGGCTAAACCCAGTGCCCGGGCGATTCTGTGCAACGCGGGGCAGGCGAACGCGGGTACCGGGGAAGCGGGTTGGGCGGACGTGTACGAAAGTGCCAATACCCTGGCGGGGGCGTTGAATATCGAGCCGGAATCGATCCTGCTGGCGTCTACCGGGGTGATCGGGAAGCGGATCAAAATGGATGCTCTGAAGGCGGGGATTCCGCAACTGGTGGCCCGAGCTTCGGAAACCGGGGGACCTGACGCCGCCGGGGCGATTATTACCACGGATTTGGTGACGAAATCCATCGCGTTGGAGACGAAATTCGGCGATCGCCCGGTCCGCGTCGGCGGCATCGCCAAGGGTTCGGGGATGATCCATCCTAACATGGCGACGATGCTGGCTTTCGTCACCTGCGACGCGGCGGTATCGCCCCCCCTGTGGCAGGAAATGTTGGCCCGGGCGGCGAACCGCAGTTTCAACCAAATTACTGTTGACGGCGATACGAGTACCAATGACAGTCTCATCGCCCTCGCCAACGGCCAGTCCCGCACCCCGGCGATCACCGGGCCAGGTCTGGAGGCGGACAAGCTGGAGGCGATGCTGACGGCGGTTTGCGAACATCTGGCAAAAGCGATCGCCCGCGACGGTGAAGGGGCCACCTGCCTGATCGAGGTGCAGGTGAGTGGGGCGGCGACGGAGGAGGCCGCGGCGAAAGTGGCGAAAACCATCGTCGGGTCGTCCCTGGTGAAATCGGCGATTTTCGGCTGCGATCCCAACTGGGGCCGCATCGCGGCGGCGGCGGGACGGGCCGGAGTCCGGTTCGATCAGGAGAAGTTGGAGATTTCTATGGGGGAATTTCAACTGATGAAAGCGGGTCAGCCGTTGGCGTTTGACGAGGCGGCCGCCAGCGATTATTTGAAACGGGCGAAAACGGGGGAATATCTGAAGGAAGATACCGTTTTAATTCGGGTCAAAATTGGCGACGAGATGGGATTTGGAAAGGCCTGGGGATGCGATCTGAGTTACGATTATGTGAAAATTAACGCCGAATACACGACTTGATTTTTGACGTTTTTTGGGGGCGAAATATCGCCCCCGATGATGTTTTGAGGACGCGAAAGATGCTGGCACTGTTCTGGATCGGAATTATTGTTATTGTGGCGATCGCGATTTTTTTCGTCGCCAATCAAGGACGGTTGCAACCCCAGGAAATTCCCCAAGGACTCCCCGCCCTGGAGCGGAATTTATTTAATTTGGAAGTGGGGGATATCGTCCAATATGGGGGGGAAGATTGGGTGGTGGAAGGTCGCCTCACCTATTACGAAGGGGGTTACAGTTGGTTCGATTATTTGCTACAAGAAAGCGATCGCATCCGCTGGCTTTCGGTGGCGGAAGATGATATCGTGGAGGTGGCTTGGATGGAGTCCACCACCGCCCTGGAATTGAGCGGTGAACCGCCCCGACAGATTACCTTCGACGGCGAGTCTTACCGCCAGGTGGGTTCGGGTGTCGCCCGGATGTCCCGCATTGGAACCCTACGCCGCCAACCCCCCGAAAATTGCCGCTATTTTGACTATGAAGGACCGGGTGATCAGGTGCTGTCGGTGGAGGACTGGGATGGGGAGTTGGAAGTGAGTGTGGGGCGGAGTATCAACCCGAGGGAATTGTCCCTGCTGCCGGGGACTGGGGGGAGCGTGTATCGGGGTTGAATAGGCGAACCGCTTGGGAATCTATTCCCTTTTCTCATCGCTGAAATCCTCTCAAGAGGATTGGCGAAGGGTTGATAGATGTAACGACAACCGCGATCGCACCCCTTATATGGCGGCACATTTTCCCATGATGTTATGGTACGTCAAGTCGGGGAAAAAGTCAAGCCCCAATCCCGAGAGATCTAGAAACCGGGTTTCTACCAATATCTGGGTAGGAAACCAAAAACTTTCCGAGAAACACCGGTTTCTTCTTCTCCAACCCGATCTCTTGACGGATGTAACGAAAACCGCGATC
>NZ_JAYFER010000656.1:0-3238 GCF_055795065.1 Lyngbya sp. CCY1209 | reverse complement strand
CGCGTTTAGAAACTCGGGTCTAGAAACCGGGTTTCTATTGAGATCTCGGGGGAAAATCAAAGATGCTTCTAGAAACCCGGTTTCTTCCCTTGGGAGCGATCGCGGTTTCTTCCTCCACATTAAAAACCGATCGCACAAAATGCCGCCCAGTGGATGGGGTGTTCGTAGGGGCGGGATTGGGGGGCATCTAAACCTAAATTTAGGTTGTTACTCAGGTTTTGTTTGGCTTGGGAATCGCTGTTCTCTAACCAGTCGATCAACTGTTGCTTTGTCACCTCCCTCATCCACTTCTGCGCCGCTTTTAATGCCTGGGAAACTGAGGGTTGATTCTCTATTTCCTCATAGAATTTTACCATCAAAATTGCGGTTGAGACATCGTTCACCGCCCACAGGCTGCAAACCACGTTCGCCGCCCCCGCGTACAGGAACCCCAAACCCAAACTGATGTATTCTTCTAACTGGGAGGAAAAGTCCGTTAACCCCGTTTCGCAAGCGGAGAGAATCACCAGGCGGCAGGCGGGTAAAGACAGTTCAAATAATTCCCCCAAGGTGTAACATTTGGTCAGGTCGATCGCCGTTCCTTTTCGCCAGGGCAGATATCGCGTTTTGGCGGTGTCTGGGGTGGGTTCGGTGTCGCTGACGCGGATTTTTGCCCCCGCCAACACCAGGGGAGATAGCAGGGGAGTGATGAAATTAAAGGCACCGTGTCCGGCGAAGTGGAGATATTCCGCCGCCCGAAAGTCTTGGCGGTGGGGATCTTGGTTGAGGGCGGTTTTCTGGGCTTGCTGGCGGGCGAGATGGCTGGATGTGGCGGAGAAGTTGTCTAAAATTGCCTCAACTTCCAAGTCCGCATAGGTTAAATCTTCGGTGGGGTTTTGGATGGCGAAGAGGCGTTTTTTGGGGGTGGGTTTGCGGTTGCGGCGGGAGACTTGCAAAAATTGACAACTGGGGGCGTAGCTGACGCCTTGGGAAAATCGATCCGCTAAATATTCCGGTTCGTCGCCATCGCCGAGGGGGATGGCGTGGAGGGGAAATAAATGTAAATCCCGATAGGGGACTAATATCAGGCGGTGAAGGTTGCGGGGGAGGGGGGCGAGAAGTTGGGGTAACTGGAGGATATCCCGGAGAAGGGGCAGGAAGCGATCGAGGTGGTTGTCCCAGTCGGAGAAGTCTTCGGCATAGGACTGTAAATAGGTTTGGCGCAATTCCTGTAATTGTTGGTATTGTTCCGGGGTGGAGGTGTGCACGGAGATCCCCCCTGCCCCCCTTAAAAAGGGGGGTTCTGAATCTCTTAGCCCCCCCTTATCAAGGGGGGGTTGGGGGGGATCTCCACCACCTAAAAGAAGTTCTGAATCTCTTAGCCCCCCCTTCTCAAGGGGGGGTTGGGGGGGATCTCCTCCGAGTACAATAAACGTATAAATTCGCTCCCGAGTCAGATACCATTCTATTAACACCGTCTCCTCATCCAATAACTCCCGAATTTGCGAGAATTGGATCGGTTCCACCCGCTGGGTGAGGGTGAAATTGGGGTCGTAGGTTTTCAGGGTATCGAGGAGTTCGGTTAAGGCTTGTTGCGCCTGTTCGTAGTTTTGGCGGAGGGCGGCGACGGCTTCAGGCTTGTAACTCGAAGAACCCGCGCCGCGTTGCCCCAACCCCGGTTCGCCCCCAACATCCGTGTCGGTGGCGGTGTCGAGGCTTTCGAGTAACCGCTGTTTGGCGGTGACTTCCCGGCGCAGGCGATCGAGTTCTTGCCGCAATTCCGGGGGGACGTCGCCGCTGGGGGAGAGTTCCCGGTTGCTGAGGAGTTCGATCAGGTTGCGGGACTTGCTGCGTTCGACGCTGGCGAGGGCTTTGCCGATGTCTTTGGCATTGATGCAGGCTTGTACCAGTTTCTCATAGATTTCTACTACGGCTTCCCGGCGGTTTTGTTTTTCCAGGTAGGAGTTGGTGAAGCTGCAAAGGGTTTCAACGGCTTCGGTGGCGACTTCATAGCCATAGATGGCGGTTTCCCAGTCTCGGATGTCAAAGGCGATATTGCCTAATCTGCGACCGAGATCCAAGGCTTCGACGGGGAATTTGGCTGGGGGACAGAGCTCTAAACCTGATCTCCAGGCGGCGAGGGCTTCGGGAATTTGGTACAAGTGCTGATAGAGAATGCCCAAATGTGTCCAAGAGGATACCATGCCGGAGCGATCGCCCAATTCGGTACTCAATTGCAAAGATTGCTGATACCGGCGCTCCATCTCATCCCAATTGCCACGTTTTCGCTGGATATATCCCAACCATCCCCAACAGTAAGCCATATGGGAGCGATCGCCCAATTCGGTACTCAATTGCAAAGATTGCCGATACAGCCGCTCGGCTTCATCCCAGTTGCCCCGTTTTCGCTCGATATCTCCCAACAGTCCCCAAGAGGTAGCCATGCCGGAGCGATCGCCCAATTCGGTTTCAATTTCCAAGTATTGCCGAAACAGACGCTCTGCCTCATCCCAGTTGCCCCGATTTCGCTCGATATCTCCCAACAGTCCCCAACATTTAGCCATGCCGGAGCGATCGCCCAATTCGGTTTCAATTTCCAAGCATTGCCGATACAGACGCTCCGCTTCATCCCAATTGCCCCGATTTAGCTCGATATATCCCAACCCTCCCCAAGATTTTGCGATGCCGCGCCCATCCCCAATTTCTTGATACAGTTGGAGGCACTGTTGCAAACATTGGAAGGCTTGGGGAAATTCACTGTGTCGATAGTGTTGGGCTGCCTGATTCCATAGGCGATCTGCTTCCGCTTGTTTTTGCAGTCCGGGCAGGGAATAATTCACCGCCTCTATTTTCCCGGCAAAATCCCGCAGCCAGCCCGCATTCCTCTCCCCCCGTGCCGCCCTCATTTCTGCTTCTGCCCTCATCACCTCCACCAACCCCCGATCCAGGAGTTCGGGGCGGCGGCTCAATATGGCGGCTTCGGACCCACTGGGACAGGAGAGGAGTTCTTGAATCAGGTTGAGATAGTCTTGCAGGCGTTGTTCATCCATAGGGCGGCACCGATTCGGGGAGGATACCGCCTATTTTAGCCCACCAGAAACGGAGATGCCTAGAAACTCGGGTCTAGAAACCGGGTTTCTATTGAGATGTCTGTGGGAAACCCAAGATGCTTCTAGAAACCCGGTTTCTTTGTTGGGAGCGATCGCGTTTAGAAACTCGGGTCTAGAAACCGGGTTTCTATTGAGATCTCGGGGGAAAA
>NZ_JAYFER010000655.1:0-30025 GCF_055795065.1 Lyngbya sp. CCY1209 | reverse complement strand
TGTGGGGGCAACCTTATAGGGTTGCCCGTTTAAAATTCTGTTTAAAATTCTGTGGGGGCAACCTTATAGGGTTGCCCTTGTTAGAGGATAAATGGAAGCAAGCCATCATTTTAGATAAATAGGCAAGCACAGAGGCTTGCCCCTACAGTTGGCTATAGGATTGGCAAGCACTATATGATTGGCAAGCACTATATGATTGGCAAGCACAGAGGCTTGCCCCTACAGTTGGCTGTATGATTGGCAAGCACTATATGATTGGCAAGCACTATAGGATTGGCAAGCACTATATGATTGGCAAGCCTATATGATTGGCAAGCACAGAGGCTTGCCCCTACAGTTGGCTGTATGATTGGCAAGCCTATATGATTGGCAAGCACAGAGGCTTGCCCCTACAGTTTTTATTGATCAATTGGGTTGCTTTTCATGAGGATTAGATTGAGGACATTTAATTCGGTGGAGGTGAGGAGATAGCGATCGGTGAAAAGTTTCGATCGCATCTGTTTGAGGCTGTAGCTTCTGAAGATGACGAAGGGAAATTCTCGGTAGCGATCGCCGATGGGTAATACCTGTTCTGCGGGGTAGAGTTGGTGGATATATTGACTCAAAATGACGCGAAAATTGTTGTCTTCGTCTTCCGGTTTTTGGTCATTTTTTAACGGTTCATTTTGGAAATAGTCGCGGATGATGTCGCCGACGATAAACGCAAATAAAGGAATTGCATAATATTGGTCACTCCAGCGGTTGTGTTGTTCGAGTCGCTGGGTGCGATCGCGGGGTTCTTTGAGTTTATCGATCAGTGCGATCGCGCGTCCCATTAGCGATCGCAGGCTTTCCGGGTATTGGGAACTTTCCCGGATGGCGATCATTTTATTCCGCAGTGCGTCGGTGGCGTGGGTTTCGATTTCTGACAGCCGGATTTCGTAGGTTTCTTCTAAGTTTTGATTTTTGAGGGGAACCAGTAGCAGGCTGCCGAAAGTATGACCGGGTTCGATATTGCCGATATCCAGCAAATTATCCAGGCGATCGCAGCGTTTTTCAAAACCGTGATTGAATTGTTCTCGTAAATCTAAATAGGATAAATTTTGGCGTTTTTCGCCTCCATCCGGCCTCAGCAAAAATTCCCCCCGACTGAGGAGATTCTGGAGGCTATCATAAATTTCTGCTAGGGTTGTATTTTTACGGTTTCTATGATATTCTTTTTTTAACTCCTTAATTAGGGTCGCCAGTTGACCGGTCAGACTTTCGCCGGAGGCGGACAGGGACTTGCCGCCGATGGGAATGATTAAGAAATGATCCCGTCCGATTTTGCCATAACCGCGAATGCGGGTCATGATGGCGGTTTTGAGGATTAACAATAAGTTAAATAGGTTGAGAACGCTTTCTTGGATGGAGAGTTCGGGGTCGCTGTCGTCGCCGTAATAAACCGCGCGATCGCACAGATAAAACGTCAATTCTTTATCGGTATTATCCAAAGTTTGGGATTTTCCATTTTCCGAAAACTCTCCCCGACAGCGATAGATAACTTGGATGATTTCCATCAAGTTACTCTCGACTTGAAACTGGGGAATTTCCACCAAAATATGTTGGGATTTTGGGAAAGACAGACCTCGACTGGCAGAGGAGGTCATAAATACAACTTTGACGCGATCGCGATACAAACCGATTTCCTTTCTGTCAGATTCCGAAAGGTTGGCGTGCACTTCCAGATAATCTTCATTTTTGACAAATGGTTCCTGTTTTTGGATCGATTCGATCAACTGCTGTAATTTCTGTTTATTTTGAATATAAACCAAAATTTGACCCGTCCCGGGACGGCTGCGGAGTGCGTTGATATCGTCCAGAATTTGCTGTAAAATCGTTGTCGAGAGTTTATCTTTCTGTTTGAAAAATTTCTCTTCGTTAAATTTGACCGATTCGACAAATGCTTTATAAGTGATTGACAACTGTTTGGCGGGGTAGGAATTGGCGTTAATGGCGATCGCCGGCAAACGGTTGAACTTAAATTCTCGTTGGGACAGGGGAGGTATTTCCAAATCCGATACCCGGCGGAAAAAGATTTTGTCCGGTTCGGCGGACGTTTCGGAGAGATGCTGTGTGATCACTTCCGGATCGACGATGGAGGCGTCGGCGACGATGACTTTTGTGTTGAAGCCGTGGCGGCGATCGCTCAATTCATACTCGCCGATAATTTTCTTGATTTCACTCAAAAAATCCACGCCACTGTGATCTCCGGTAATCTCGTCGATCATGATAAACAGATGTTTGATGCGGCCGGAAATTTCCCCCATTTTTTTCGAGTTGACGGTTCCCGATCGCTTATTGTAGGCATCTTTAAAAATGATCCTGAAATTTTCCAGGGTATTGCGGCCGGTGGCGGTAATTCTGAGGGACTGAATGCAGGCGGTGGCGACGATATTGTTGGAGATGCGATCGTTGACGGCGTGGCGGACGGCTTCACACAGGGTTGATAAAACTCCAGGTCGTTTGTGGGGAGCGTTTTTGAGGCGGCTTTCGGTGATTCTTTGAACGGCATTTTGATGGGATTTGAAGGGTTTGGGAGGCTCGTTGAGATCGACAAAGGTGACGGCGTGATGGGAAAAATCACCTTGCTTTTGTTGGGATAAGTAATTGACCGCTTTGGCGGGTGCGTAATTGTCAATTAGGGTCGAGTTGGTGGTCATGCAAAACAGGCGATCGTCGCAAATTTCCTTGGTTTCTGGGTTCTTGAATTTCTCGATAATATCCAAATTGACCTGTTTGCGGGGACTGACATAAAAGAAGAGAAATCCTTCGTCGATGTGGGTTTTTAAAAACTCGACGATCGCGGTCGTTTTGCCGATACCGGGATTTCCGGTTAGAAAAATATAGGTATTATCGGAGGCGAGTGCAGCTTTCACCTTTTCTGCGTGGGGTTGTCTCAATTCCAAAGTGGAACTAAAGTGATCGATAATTTCGGTGTGTGGGGGGATGATATTGATGCGATCGGGTTGGATATGGGATAGCTTATCGATCCAGGCATTTCCGTCCTCAAAGCTTTTTTTCAGGTTGCGACGAATGGTCTGCAAAACCTGCTTTCTAGCCGTCGCGATTTCCTCGTCTCTGGGTTCATTTTTATAGATGTTGTTGCAGGTTTTCAGCAAATCCAGATGTTGGGAATGTTTCGGGTTGAGAGATATCGAACTAATGCCGCGATCGCTGTATCCCACCGCATTAATGATTGTATCTGTCTCGGAGTTGACGATGCCGACTTCCCGCAAAAAGCCATAAAAGCTGTAGGCATAACTGGCGGCTTGAATCAGTTTTGTACTTTCTTTGTCCCGTCGCTTGAAAGCGGTAAAGTAGTGTTTCAAGTTATCGGAAAATTCGAGATCCAGATCGGCATCCGTCCCGGTATCAAGTCGCAGCTTGGCAAAGGCACTTTTCGACTTCAGATAGCTAATCTCCCGCCACAACAGTCGCCGCTGGTTGACTAAATCTTTATCCTGTAAATCGAGGAGATCCTGAGTTTCCTTTACCGAAAAAACTGATAAGTCGATCGCCAATATTTTCAAAGTTCGCCGCCGTCGGAGTAACATCAGGGTATCGGCTTTTAAAAACTCCCCTTTTCCGCTGTATTTTTCCCGATATCGATTCAATTCAGAGGGAGCGATCGCATCTCCCAACTGAGACAACCACTCCGACACTTCCAGACTGCCATCTTTGGGATATTGTTTGATACTGTTGTCGCCAGAAAAACAGCATTGATAGTAAACGATTTCATATTTGGATACATCTTTTCCCAGCGATTCCACATATTCCCGAAAAAAGTTAAATCCCGACAGCCAACCTTTCTGGATCAAAAATAATCCCCATTTTTTCACCTTTTCAATATCCGCTGGATCGATAATATTCCCATCCTTGACGATTTGCTGTCGCATTTTGGGAAATCGCAAATTTTCGAGATCGCGACGATACAAATCGCCGAAATTGTGGGACAGTTCAATTTTGGCGATCGCCGCCAAAACTCCGATATTGAAACCCACCTCAAACAGCCGTCCCAAATTCTCCGCAACCATCAAAAAACCTCCTTCCTTACCGAGTAGCACAGCCATCCTGGCTGTCATTCAACTGTTTCAGAATACAAACTCGAATTGACTTCAGCCAAAAAAGCGAGGGTATTAAATTTGACATCTCCCCTCATGTGGTTAAATACCGCCTGTTTCCGCAACGACTCGTCACCGATGATGCGATCGTAGGGATCGAGTTTGAGCTGTATTCTTCCGGTATTTTTTTCCAATCGATAAAAGTGAAATAGCGTCAAATATTGGAGGATATCCTGTTTCAGAGAACCCTCTTCAATCAATCCCCGGCGAATCTCGCTATCATCGAACACTTTCGGATAAATATTCACCAGGGTAGAGTAAGACATGACACCGTTATAAAAGCGATCGTCCCCTTTTCCAACCGACAAACCATTAAACAGGTTGAAGAATAACACCACCTTATGACTTTCATCTTCCATTAAATTCAACAACTGTTCCGTACTGTTGAGACTGTAGGAACTCTCAGAAAGACGTTTTGATTTCTTGACATAGTATTTATTGAAAAATATGGGATACAGGTAGATGTCATCCAAATCGGCAACCAGGAATTTTATCAAGGTGGGTGACATGAAATAATACTGGCTTTCGTCTTGAACTTGCGTCAAGTTGAGATTGTCCGTGTAGGGAGCCTGAGCTACATATAAAAAGTGACGGTATCCCAGTTTTTTATAAAGGTAATCGACGGTATCTTTCAGGATAGACGGTTCGGCGTACAATTTGCGATCGCGATAATTGGCGGAAAAGGTTTTCAGCAGTTGCATCCGAACCGTACCCGAATTGTTGGTGATTCCCACCGCTTCGCCAAATAGAGTTAAAATTCGATCTTGGCGATCGCGATTGGTTCGCAACCCGTCACTTTCGACGCTCGACACCACAATTAAAGCCAACTTATCCAGGGGAGATGACGAATCCTGTCGCGGTAGAGATTCGGTAAATGTGAAGGTTCGAGGCAAAACTGAATAGAGGGAACTTAAAGCATTTTGTAATTTAAACCTATTGATGTCTTGAATACGGATTCCTTGGGAATTAGAGCGATATTTCTCGTTCAAAAAATGAGCAATAACTTTCGATAAATCCGCCATAAACTCCTCAGAAGGAGACGGTTTTTCCGATGTCCCTTCGTGAAACCGCAAAATTGGAACAAACACCATATATTTAACATCGTCGAGAAGTACCCGCAGCGTGATGTAAACCAGCAAGGACATTGTAAACTGATAAACAAAAGCCTGTACCGAGTTGAATTGATCTTTATCCAGGCGGCGGGGATTGTAGGGAAAAACGATACATTTAATGGCATTAAAATTTTTTCCCCTGGTTTCTTCACTCAGTTTACTATTGGGAACGAATAATACCGGTAACGCTCGCACTTTTTTTAAATCAGAGTAGGCAATTTTAAATTCCTCATGCTCTGTCGTTTGATAATAGCGGATATCTTCAATTTTGAGATGAGCGGGAAGCTGACACAACATCTGCTCGTCGGGGTAAGACTCGCCGATGGTGATGTACTGAAGGCATTTTTTCGGATTCTCTCTGACGACATCATTAAAGAACATTCCTTCAATCAGGCTATCAGGATCTCGTTTTAAGATGCCGCGATTGACGCCAATCTGAAGGGAGAAGTACCGGGGTTGTAGAATAGTTTTTTGTTCGATGAAACCGTGGAGTAACTTTTTGAGCCGTTTGATTTTGTGGCGGACATTTAATTCTTCAAATCTCGACACGAAATTTTTCAATAACCGGGTTTTTTTGTCCTCATCACTTCCTTTTAGGATGGGTAAAACTCGCTTTTCAAAGTTTTCGATAACATCATAGGTGAGTTCGGATTGGCGATCGTAGTTGGGATCTTCTGGATTTCCGTGGGTTGCAAACGCAAAATAGTAGAGAAACACCCACTTCAACAGTTTTCTATAAAACTTTGCGGAATCTTGGCTGACTTCTTCTTTATGTTCCGAACTCTCCGGATTGATCCGTTTCAAATGATAGTCGAAGGCTTTATCCCCGCCGCGAGCCTGAACGGGATTGTTAAATTTCAGTTTCAAGCCAAATGTAAAAGTGCGATCGCTGCCGTCGGAAGAGGTGGTTTCCCCCAAACTGTCGGTGACGATGGGAATGATGGGAAGGGGATCGAAGGCTTCCGATCGCGAAAAGACTTCCCGATAATTGATGGTTTCCCCGCCATAGCTGACATCATAATCGCCATCCTGCTTGTCAGGATTTCCAATATATTCCTCGATCGCTTTCAGTCGCCGAATCAAATCCTGCAAATAAACCAAATCGGGATGATCCTGGGTTTCCAAATTATCTCGCAGGTATTCCAAATAGCGAATTTTCGCTTCTTTTTTCAGTTTCCCCAAGGATTCCGTATCCACCACCCGCCGCAATTTGTAGAAGTCGGAATTGATATTTTCTTCTAAATCGTCGATTTGTTCTTCGATATCATCTCGATTGTTCTCAAATTCGTCTCCAAGTCTTTGTTCCAGGTGGTTTTTCACTCCAGCGATCAGATCGGCTTGAAACCGCGAGATATGGCGAACCGAAATCGTCAGTTTGTGGAATTTCAGCAAAGACTTGCTTCCCACATCATCCCGCCGCGTTTCCAACCCGGATTTCTGTACGGATGCAGTCGCCGGGAAATTATACAATAAACCGAGTTGGTTTGAACTTCCCCTCTGTAAATTTTCAAGATAGCTCTTGACAAATTGTTCGATACTCTCAAAATTTTGAGTTTGGACGCAATCCGATAGATTCTGTTTTAATTGATCTCGTATGTCGCGAATCAACCCCGGAAATTTTGGCTGAAAACTGGGACTAAAATTAACCGTTGCGGAACGAACTCGCTGACTGGAAGTGATGGGACTCTGAATTTTGGCAACAGCAATTTGAGTGGCGATCGCATCCAAATCGACGATCAGATGATTTCCATCTTTCGATATTTTAAACGGATTTTCCTGGCGAACTAACCCCAATATTTTTTGCAATATATCGCTGTAATCGACGGGTGCTAAATCGTCCGAACCCTGTTCTAAAACATTCATGGCATTCACTGATACCCTGCATCCCTCCAGTGTACTACGGGTAGACCCCGCAGGTCTACCCCCCAGTCAATTTTTTCTCAGTGGGTGAACCACCTTAAAACGCCTGAATCCACTCCTTAACTTCGTACTCCGTCCAGATGCCATTTTTCCAGTAGGGATCGTTTTCCACCAACTCCCGGACGGTGGCTTCGTCTTCAGCCTCGTAGATGCCGAAAACTTTGGTGGTGTCTTTGGTGGGACCGAGTGTCACCAAAACTCCCGATTCTTTTTGCTGCTTTAATCCGTCCAAATGTGCCTGACGGTGAGGTGCCCGCTTTTCGAGGACGTTTTCGCAGTAGCTTCCGAACATGATATATTTTGGCATGGCTATTGTTACGATTTAGGTCTGAATTCTATTTTATAGGATTGAGCGATCGCTGGCAAATACGACCATTTTTAATCCCGAGCAAATTCGGTCAAATATCCACATCAAAATAAGTTGAATATTCTCACGCGATCGGGAATTATTGCAGTCGCCATATCGGTTCACCCGCCTTGAAATAAATTTCAAGGCTAATAGCAAAAGTCCACTAAGCGTGGACTCGGTTCTGTTGTGTTATCATATCAAATCAGATTGAATGCTCGGAATAATTCAAAGTCCCCATCCCCCCCTACCCCCCCTTTGTAAGGGGGGAGTTCAAGGGGGATTTAGGGGGATCAACCGGATCTCATTGGAGCGAAAACCACTATAATTATCAAGGGATTTCTCCGTGTCCTCTGTGCCTCTGTGGTGAAATACCTGCCCTATTTCAATATCGCATAAATTCGGGACTTCCCAGTAAAATAGCACCCCTCAAGTTTTCCGGACTTTCTTCCAAAACTTGACGAGTTTTAGGCGATAATGTAATCCCCAAGGTTTCCCCCAACTGGTTGGCATCGACGGGATTTCCTTCGTGGAGTAACCCCCCCGCCAAAGGCACCGCCAAACTGCTGCGGCGAACCATCGTATCAGGATTCAACCAAGCCTGTTGAGTGTTTTTATAACCGTCGGGGGACGGACAGGCGTGCAGCGGCATTCCCAGTTGATTTAAAATGCCATTAATTGGGTTGAAATTGCTGACTTCTCCGATCGCACGCATAATAGAGGTTATATAACGATAGGGATTTTTGAATTTGGCGTTGTAATTCCTTTCATCCCAAAAATCTGTACTGTTAAATAGGGTTTTCAGCACTTCTCTGATCTCCCCACCCGTCTCCAAAAAGCGATCGCTCAAATCAACCACCACAGACTCGGGGGGTTCGTCCGCCACGAAAGCCTGGGCGAGTTTGTAGGCGATATTTTGGGCCGTAGAGGGGTGATTCGCCAACAGATCCAACGCCTCTTCAACTTCTTCAATCCCCCGTCCTTTTATCGTTTTTCCCAATAATATTTTATCATCAAAATCGTGGCGCGTTTCATCAAAATAAAATCCATCTTCATCTCCGGCGCGATCGCCCGGTTTCGGCAATCCCCAACCTGTCAAAATCCGCGCCAATTCCATCACATCTTTCTGGGTATATCCGCTATCAACTCCCAAGGTATGTAATTCCAATAATTCCCGAGCATAATTCTCGTTCAAACCCTTAAATCTCCCCGTCGCCCCCGGACTACCCGGCGCAGTATTTTGCCAATTATCGAGATAAAATAACATGGCGGGATGGTGTGCGATCGCCCCCAAAAGCGTCCGAAATTTACCGAAAACGTGGGGTCTGATCGCCTGTTCTTCGTAGGAACCGATCCAAATTCTCGCCAATCCCTGCATCCCGAAAACATTGAAATGATTGAACCAAAAATCTACCATCACTTCTTCCAACTCTCGGGGACTATGCAAGGCTCGAATCAGCCGTCCGAGTCTCACCTGATTAATAACTCTTTGCTGAAATTGTCGGCGAACTTTTTGCAGCGATCGCCGATCTAAATCCAGTTTTTTCGCCTCATTGACTATCCGATTTTGTTCAAATACAAGCTTTCCCGGTTGCCAGGGGAGCGTGTTCAACGGTTGCAGTTGCCGTTGCAGTTGTTCGGGTATCGGAATCGCCACCGGATTGAGCTGCGAGTTAATATATCCCGAAATCCCCGTCTTTTTAATGTCGTCAATTTGTCCTTGCTTCAACCCCAAACTGAGGCGGTTTGCGAGGTGGATGACTTTGCGATCGCTCATCATAAAACTCCCAATTTGATAGGATTAATTTGACCGGATTGGATAGTGATAACCCCTTCTCCGTGTCCTCTGTGCCTCTGTGGTTCAATTTAGGCCCGGATTGAAATTTGGAAACAATGATGCTAAAATAAACATTATATCAAAGTCAATCAAACAGACTGATTTAATGATATCTACTCAACTTTGGAATGCCCATCAGGATCTCGCCCGAGCCTGCTTAAATCATCCCTTCGTCCGGGGCATCGCCGACGGCACCCTCCCCGAAACCTGCTTTCGCCACTATATTGGACAGGACGCCTTTTTCCTCGGTTCCTTCGCCCGCGCCTACAGCATCGCCGCCGCCAAAACCCCCGATTGGGAGGGTTTCCGAACCTTTCACGCCCTCGGAGATGGAGTCTTAAAAGAACTGCAACTGCACGGCAGTTATGCTCAAAAATGGGGAGTCAACCTCGCCGGAACCCAACCCGCGATCGCCACCCGTCGCTACACCGACTTTCTCCTCGCCACCGCCTGGGGGGGAGATGTGGGATACATCACGGCGGCAATGATGCCCTGTCTGCGATTGTACGCCTTTTTAGGACAACAACTCGCCGCCCCCGAAATTCCCAAACATTCCTATTCCGACTGGATCGAAACCTACAGCGGCGAGGACTTTGAAGAACTCGCCCAACAATTGGAAACCCTCGGCGATCGCTATATTTGCGATCGCGCCGGAGCCGAAAGCATCTACAATTACGCCATGCTGTGCGAACGGGACTTTTTCCAAGCCGCCTGGGAAGCCTTTTCTACCTCTCCCGCTTCGCAAGGGGGAGACTGAGAGGGGGTTTTCTCATCTTCCCAACTTGTTGGGAATCCCCTCGCATCCTCCCGGAATCGTCTCCCGAGCCTTAGAACCGCACCAGGCGCAGCAATAGTAACGATTCTCCTCCAACAGGTTCAGAACCCCCGTAAAATCGACATTTTCCACCACCGCCCCGGTGTTGTAACCCGTGGCGTAGTCGGGAATCAACGTGCGGGTGCGGGGGCTCGCCGTTTCCGCCGAGCCATAGAAAAACTTAGCCGATCGCAAATTTGCCCGCGAGAGGTTCGCCTCGAAGAGAATGGAACGGGAAAGATTCGCCCGCACCAGATCGCAACCGCTCAAATTCGCCCGCACCAAATTCGCCTCGCCCAAATCGGTGCGCCGCAAATCCATATTAGCCAAGTCTGCTCCCGCCAACATCGCCCCCAAATCAATCACCCGGATACCCGTAGCCCGATCTTCTGCATAGCTGCCGTTGCCGTCCAAAATCGGGCGTCCCAAATGGCGATCGCGTTTCAGGGGAGTAATCAGCCGCGCCTGGGACAAAAACCGCAAAATCTTCGCCTTCCCCTCCGCATCCACGCTGCGAATAATCGCCGCCGTGCGTCCTTCGGCAATCACCCGTTCCTGGGGCCAATCTTCCAACAACCCCTGTTCCCCCAAAGCCAGATCCGACACCCCCTGAAAGTAAGCATCAATCGTCTGCTGTTGGGTGATGCGGTTCTGCTGAATCGTCAAATCCCGAGAAATCACATATTGACGCCAAGCCACATAAACCGCCAAAATCGCAATCATAATCTGACCCAAAGCGCCGATCAGTTCCCCGAGGGCCCCGATGGCGTCCCAGTTAATGACAATATTGCGGCTGCCGAGGTCCGTGTTAGACCCGCTCAACATCAGCAACCCGGTGATTCCGGCCAAAATCCCGAAGCTGGCAACGATCAAACTCCGCCACACCGAAGGGATCAGCGTCGTCCAGATCTTGCCCCAACTCGGCCAGATAATCAGCAACGCGGCCGAAATGGCGATGATGGCGCTGACATATCCCACCCAAACATTATCGATCGCCAACCCCAAAATCATCACGGCGATCGCGCCCAAAGTGAGTACGGAAGCCGGCCAATTGCTCAGTCGAGGTGACATCGCATCCGCGCTACCATCAGAAGGTGAAGCCTCCTGGGGCAATTGCGCCCCATCTCCCAGGGAGAACCCCTCCCCATTGCCTGGAACGGATGTCATTTCCAGGGCAGTGGCGATCGTCCCATTGGGGCTATCTGCAGTCTCATTGGGTTGTGGCGGTTGAGTTGAATTCGGATCGACTGTCATATTTGCATAATAAAGATATTTGCACAATCAAGAAAAATCGGATCGATTTTGATTTGATTGTATCGGAACTGGGCGAGATGCTCGATCGCCCGACCGGAAAAACCCCGCCCCGCCTTGAAACAGTTGGGGAGTGCCCCGGGTATTCTGGAAACCGGTTCGGGGTGTCCAAATCAGATGCATAAAAAAACCTTTCCGGGGAGCGGGTGCACATCTACCACTCCCGCACCCCGAAACTCCCACCTCCGACATCCGATGACATCCAAACTCCTATCAGAACTCGTCAGATTGCTCAGAGCCAGACTGTCCCGGCGGATCACATTTTGGATCGCCACCAGCATCGTTTTGATCGAAGCGATCATTCTCATCCCCTCGGTGTACCGTCGCCAGCAAGAGTTGCTGGCCCAATACCACCGCCTCTCCTCGGGAAAAATTGCCTGGATTGTGGCAACCTACCCCCATCAGTCCCCGGCGGATTTCCTGGAACAACTGCGAAACCTGCATCGCATGAATCCCGACGTGGTGGGTGGTACTCTCTACACCTCCGACGGAGAACTAATCGGGATCTTTGGTGAACCGCCCGCCTTGTCCTTTGAAGCGGCTCGGGAGGGGCAGCGCCTGTACTTACAAACTCTCCAAGGCGATCGCTACGATCTCGCCTGCGATGTGTTTCCCCTCGATGATTATACAATTATTCTCCGCCACGATGCCTCCGACGTCTCCCGCGAGGTGTGGTATTTCGTGCTGCGAATTGCGGGACTGGTTTTGATTATTTCTGTATTTGTCACCGGGGCGACGATGATCGTCCTCAATTATTTGGTGATTTTGCCGATCCTGAATTTACGAGAGGATTTAACCCAAGCAGGAGAAGCCCTCAGTGGCAACCGACCGCCCCCACAATTTTACAGCCATTCCGTCCATCGCCGGGACGAACTCGGAGAGGTGATCGGCGCTTTTATTCAAATGTACGATCGCGTCGGTCAGGCGATCGCCCAACAACACCAAGCAGAAGAAGCCCTGCGACTCGAGAAAGAAAAATCAGAAACCCTGCTGCTCAATATCCTCCCCGATCTGATCGCCGACCGGTTGAAACAGACCCCCGGTTGTATCGCCGATGGGTTTGCCCAGGCGACGATTTTGTTCGCGGACATCACCGACTTCACCGGACTTAGTTCCCAAGTATCTCCTACGGAATTAGTGAATTTACTCAATCAAATTTTTTCAGCCTTCGATCGCCTCACGGATAAATATGGGTTGGAAAAAATCAAAACCATCGGCGACGCCTACATGGTGGTGGGCGGGATTCCCACCCCCAGACCCGACCACGCCACGGCGATCGCGGATTTGGCCCTGGAAATGCAGCGAGTTGTCCGCGAGTTCCGACATCAACTCGACCGGGGATTCGACATCCGCATCGGCATCAATACCGGTCCGGTGGTGGCGGGGGTGATCGGCTTGAAAAAATTTACCTATGATTTGTGGGGGGATGCGGTCAACGTCGCCAGCCGCATGGAATCCCAGGGGGAAGCGGGGAAAATTCAGGTTGGCGAACCGACTTATCGACTGTTGGGCGATCGCTACGTCCTCGAAAAACGGGGCATTATCCCCATCAAAGGCAAGGGGAACATGACCACCTACTGGCTGCTCGGCCGGCGGGAAACTAATTCGTAGGATCGGCAACCACGCGATCGCGGCCCCGCTGCTTGGCCTCGTAGAGGGCCTTGTCCGCCCGCATCAGCAGGGTGTCGAGGTTGGGTTCCTCGGTTTGGTAGGTCGCCACCCCGATGCTCACCGTCATCCGAATCGCGGCATCGTCCATAGCCACCGACACCGACGCGATCGCCTCCCGGATGCGATCGGCCACCGTCACGGCATCCGGGAGTGGCGTTTCCGGCAAAAAGACCACGAACTCCTCCCCCCCGAAGCGCCCGAAAATATCCACCTGCCGCAGGGCATTTCGGGTCACGTCGGCCATCAGTTTCAGGGCTTCATCTCCCGTCGCGTGGCCGTAGGTATCGTTAATGGACTTGAAATGGTCGATATCCAACATCAGTATCGAAAACGGGTTCCGATACCGCTGGGCGCGTTGAAATTCCCGCTCCGCCAACGTCAGAAGGTGGCGACGGTTGGAGATACCCGTCAGGGAGTCCGTCGTCGCCAGGGTCTCCAACTCCACCAGAGCCTTTTTTAACTCATCCCGGGTGTACTTGAGTTCCAAGTGAGTTTTCACCCGGGCGAGGAGTTCCGGCGCCTTGTAGGGTTTGGTGACGTAATCGACGGCGCCCTGGCCGAAGGCTTGCAGCAGGTGTTGAGAGTCGTTGCTGGCTGTCAGAAAGATGATCGGGATTTCCGCGTGCAGGGGGTCAGCTTTCAAATGTTCGCACACCTGCAAACCGTTGATCTCCGGCATCATCAAATCCAATAAAATCAAGTCCGGGTTCGCCGTTTTGACCCGTTCGATCGCCTGTTTTCCGCTGGTCGCAAAGGTGGTCGCATAACCCACCTCATCGAGCATTGCCCCGACGACTTGTAAATTCTTGCTGACATCATCAACGATGAGAATGAGAAAATTTTCTGGATTAAAAGATTCCACTGTACACGGGTGTCGATTCAGACTATCACTTGTTGATTCTAGCAAAAAAATACTGTCAAAATTTGATAATTATCAATGATCAATTGTCAATGATCCCGGAGAGAGACTGCCGAATTTCCGGAAACCGTTTCAGCGTCCCGGGTATGCGATCCCAATCAAACCCTTCCAGTTGGGTTTCGAGCTCAGCGGCGTAGTCCAGGAGTAGGCCAGAGCGGTACTCCGACCCCCAATCCCGCAGGTGGCGGGCAAACTCTCGCAACTCCCGCATTTTCATCGTCCGGCACAGTTGGGGCCAGGAGGTCTGTTCTTCCCGAGTCAACTTTTCGAGCAGTTCGTCCCGCCGGAGTCCCTTGTCGGGTTCCTCCGGCGCGAGTGGCGCAGAGAACGCGATCGCCTCCTCCGCGTTCTGGGGGGGGATTCGGGGGGGGGCCTGGGGTAAAATCTGTTTGAGTGCTGACACCAGGCATTTGCGATTCACCGGTTTCCGCAGAAAACCCTGGCAGAGGGGTTCCAACTCCAACTGTTCATCCAACTGCACGGATGCCGTCAAAATAATCACCGGAATCCTTCGAGTGTTCTCATCTTCCCTCAATTGTTTTAAAACCGCTTTTCCGTCCAGTTTGGGCATTCGCAAATCCAATAAAATCACATCAGGCCGTTGAGAGTGCACCCGGGCGATCGCCTCGGGTCCGTCCTGGGCGAATATCAGGCGGTGGTGCGTCCCCGCCAGATAGTCCCCGATCAACTGGCGGTTGGATTCGATGTCGTCCGCCACCAAAATCGTCGAAGCCCGCAACCGGTTAAAATTGACGTCCGTCGCCTCGACTTCCGGCGAGGAAACCCGCTCGGCGATGGCGACGCGGGGAAAAATGAACGTGAATCGGCTCCCCACCCCCACCTGACTTTCCAAGAAAATTCGCCCGTCCAACATCTCCGTCAACCGCTGTGTAATAGCCAACCCCAACCCCGTCCCCCCGTACTGGCGGGTCGTCTGCCCGTCGGACTGGGTAAACGCCTCAAAAATGCGCCGCCGCTCCTCCGGGGCGATGCCGATGCCCGTATCTTCGACCGCAATTTCCAGCCAAGTCCGGTTGCCGTCATCCTGGGAATAAGTTTGGGCGTTGACGGAAATCGTCACCCGTCCCCGCTCCGTAAATTTGATCGCATTTCCCACCACGTTGAACAGGATCTGTCGGAGGCGAATCCCGTCGAAGGCGATCGCCTCCGGAACCGTGGGGGCGATGTTGACAGCCAGTCCCAGGCCTTTTCGAGTGGCTTGGGCGGACAGGATCTCGCGGATCTCTTCAACCAGATTCCTCAACCGGATCGGTTCATAGTGCAGGTTAAGTTTGCCCGCCTCAATTTTAGACAGATCCAAAATATCGTCGATGAGCACCAACAGCGTCTTCCCGCTGTCCGCGATGGAGCTGATATAGGCGGACGCTTTCGGATCTTCGACCCGATCTTTGAGCAGTTCGGCAAATCCGAGGATGGCATTCATCGGCGTGCGGATTTCGTGGCTCATGTTGGCGAGAAACTCGCTTTTCGAGCGGCTGGCTACCTCCGCCGCCTCCTTCGCCTCCGTCAGTTCCCGGTTGAGTTGCAGCAGTTCCCGGGTCCGTTCCTGAACCCGGCGGTCCAGGGTTTCGTTGGCGCGACGGATCGCGTCGAACTGTTCTTGCAGCGCCCCGACCATGTGCTGAAAATTTTCCCACAAAATCTGAATTTCCCGAATCCGGCCGGGCTGGGGGGCGATCGGTGCGCTGTCGCCGATCGCGCCGCCACGTCCCGTCAGTTTTTGCGGTAAATTCGTGGTGACGGTCGCCAATTTCAACAGCGGCGTCGCCAGTTGGTGGGAGATCTTGACCGACACGAGCAAAGCGATCAGAAAAATCACCAACATGATCGTCAAATTTCGGATATAAATTCCTTCGAGATAGTCAATGTAAGGGATCGGCGTGATCCGCAGGAGAACGCGCCAGGACAACCCGGGGATTTCCAGGGGGGCTTCCAAAAAATAAAACGATTGTCGCCGCCGTACCATCGTCGGAGAAACGGGTGGAGGGAACCAGTGGGAAACTCGGTCGTCGAGGACGACGAGTTCGCCCGTTTCGTGGAGATTGAAGATGTTTCCCGCCGGCACCGAAGATGCGGTGCTCACGACGATCGCCCGGTTGTCTCGGTCCAGTAAAATCGCGTCCATTTCTGGGCGGGGGGTGTTGATCTCCAGAAATTCCGCCAGTTGTTCGATCGCTACGGTCCCATACACAATCCCCACCCAATCCGTCCCGGAAACCGAGTTCTCGAATACGGGCAGCAGGATTCTCAGGGACGCTTGTTCCCCTTCTCCCGGGTCGAGAAAATCGACGATCTGAGGGGATTTGGTGGCGACGATTTGCGCCATCTCCGTCGGACTCAATACGCGGCGGCCGATGACCGATTCGCCCCGGGAATTTTGGGCGGGATAGGCCGCGATAATCTTCCCGGATGAATTCGTGACCGTCAAATTGAGGAAAGATGGAAAGGAGCGATGGATCAGTTCGGTGGTGTTTTGTAACAGGGACAAATCCTCGGGGGATTCCGAGAGAATCCAGACCAATTCTCGGGCGGCATGGTAGTATTGTTGATACCACAAATGCAGGCTATTCACCAAGGGAACCGATGTAGCTTTCAGTTCGGTTTTAATTTCGGTTTCCAAATTTTCCAGCATTTGTTGACCGTGAAACACCGTCAACGCCAGGGATGGAAATAACACGAAAGCCACGAGCAAATTTAACAGCGTCCGCTCGAAGGAGAGGGTTCCCCGGCGGTGTCGGAAGGGCAGGTAAGTGACGATCAAATCGGCGATGAGGGCGTTAAAAATGCCGTTAATCGCCTGTTTGAGGGCGACGACGAGGGTCCCTTGGAGCGAGATGGGCAGGACATATCCGTAGAATATCCCCACCAAAGGAATTCCGATCGCCACCCAATAAATCCCATCCCACCAGGCCATGCTCTGTTGTCGATGCCGCAACGCTTGTCCGACGAACAGGGCTTCGCAGGTAAAAATGATCGTGGCGTAGGGGTGTCCCCAGAGGACGTAAGAATAGCTGCCCACGATCGCGGCGACGAGGGTGCCCCAAAAGATACCGTAGGTGTAGACGGCGATCAAACTGGCGATGCTGCCGAAGAGGAAATCGACCCCGAAAAACAGCGGCCATTTGAAGTAATTTCCCAAGTACCCCGCCGCACTCAGCAACAGCAGGGCGCCAAAAGAAGACCATTTCAGTTTGGGGACGGACGACGACAGCCATTTGGGGAGGGGGGGGAGAGTAAATTTCATAGTTGGATGAACAGTTAAGGGCGATCGCGATCGAGAAGGGTACGGCGGACTTCGGGAAAGCGTTTCACCGTCCGGGGGATTTTGTCCCAGTCAAACTCTTGCAGTTGGATGCTCAGAGTCGAGGCGTAATCCACCAGGGGGGCGTAGGGGTAGGCGTGAGCCCAATCCATCAGGCAGTCGGAAAAAGCCTGCAGGTCCCGCATTTTGAGGGTCCTGTGCAGTTCCGGCCAGACGGTTTTCTCTTGGCACTCGAGTTTGGCAAGCAGTTCGGCGATCGGGCCAGCCTCCGGGGAATCCCGGGGTGCCTCCGGGGCGGGAGACGGCGAGGAATTGGCGGGCGGTTTGGGAAGTTGTTTTTTCAAAGCCAAAAATAACTCGCGGCGGCTGACGGGTTTGTGCAGGAATCCGTTGTGGAGGCTGGCGATTTCTCGGCGATCGCGATCTAAAGAAGAAGCGGTGAGGATGACGATCGGGATGTCCCGGGTGTCCGGATTTTCTTTCAGATATTTAGTCGCCTCCCAGCCGTCGAGATGGGGCATCCGCAGGTCCATCAAAATCAGGTCGGGACGATAATTTTGGGCTTGGTGGATGGCTTCCCACCCATTTTTGCACAACAACAGTTTGTGGTGAGAATTGGCAAAATATCCCCGCATCAGGTCCAGGTTCGACTGCACGTCATCGACGACCAAAATGGTGCTCCGGGCGAGGCGATTCAAATCGTCATCCGCCCCATCCGCGATCTCGGTTTCGGGCAACGGGTTCGCCAGATTCACCCCCGGAAACCGGAAGGTGAAGGTGCTGCCCCGGCCCACTTCGCTGTCCAGGCGGATCGTCCCCCCCAGCATTTGCGTCAACCGGCGGGTAATCGCCAACCCCAGCCCCGACCCGCCGTATTTGCGGGTACTCTGCCCTTCGCTCTGCATGAAGCTCTCGAAAATCCGCTGTTGCTGTTCGGGGGCGATGCCGATGCCCGTATCGGCGACGGCAATTTCGACGGTAACAGTCGATCGCCCCCCGGAACCGACCTCCCCGGCCTCGGGGCGGGCGCAGACCGAAATCGTAACAGACCCGGAATCGGTGAATTTGAGGGCGTTGCCGACCACATTCAATAGGATCTGCCGCAGCCGCACTTCGTCAAACCCGATCGCCCGGGGGATGTCTTCGGCTACGTCGATCTGAAGTTGCAGGTTTTGTTCGGCCGCTTTTTGGGAGAAAATCTGGCCGATTTCCGCCACCAAAGCCCGCAGGTCAACGGGTTCATTCTGGAGTTCCATTTTCCCCGCCTCGATTTTGGACAGGTCGAGGATGTCGTTGATCAGGGCCAGGAGGGTTTTCCCACTGGAGGCGATGGAGCGGACGTAGGTCTGCTGGCGGGGTTCGCAGACGAGTCCTTGCAGGAGGTCGCAGAACCCCAGGATGGCGTTCATGGGGGTGCGGATCTCGTGGCTCATGTTGGCTAAAAATTGGCTCTTAGCCAAGCTGGCGGCTTCGGCGCGGCGGGTCGCCTCGGACAGGGCGCGATTTTTGTCTTCGAGTTGGTGTTTGTGCCACTGCTCCCGCTCCAGGAGGGAGGCCTGGGCGAGGGCGATGCCCACCTGGCGGGCGATCGCTTCGATGAGTTCGATCTCGTCGTCGGTCCACTCCCGGAAGCGATCGCACTGTTGCAGGGTGATCACCCCATTGGGTTCCCCCTTGTAGGAGGTGCGGACGCTCAACATGGATTTCAAACTCGTCCGGCGGCACAGGTCTACTTGAGGCGCGAGCAGGGGGTCAGCGTAGACGTCCGGGGAGGCGATCGCCCGATCCTGAGCCAATAGGCGATCGAGGTGGGGGTTGTCCGGCCGGCGGGGCACTTCCACCGCAAGCATGGACTCGAAGGCCCCGTGCAAATATTCCGCCACGATCGCGATTCCGCCGTCGGACTCGGCTGGGTAGCGGTGGATCAGGCAGCGGTTCACCTCGAAGGCTTCCCCCACCAAACTCACCGTCGCCTGGACGATGGGGTGGCTCTCGATGCTCTCCCGGATGCGATCGGTGATCTGCTGTTGGAGGAGGGTTTTTTGAAATTCCTGTTCCAGGCTGGCCTTCGACTGCTGGCGTTCGATTTCGCCCCCCACCCACATGGCGATCAGTTGTAGGAGTTGCAATTCGTGGTTGTTGAAGGGTTGGCGGGGGAGACGCCCGGAAAAACTCAGGGTACCGTAGGGTTTCCCCGCCACCACAATCCGCACCCCCAGATAGGATTTCAATCCGAACTGGTGGCAGGCGGGGTGGGCCTCCCAATCCGGGGAGTGTTCCGCGTCGGTGATGCCAACGGGTTCGGATGTCTCGAAGGTGCGGTGGCAGAAGGTATCCCGCAGGGGAAATACAGTTTCGGCCGGGATGGGGCGGGGGAAGTCGGGGGGAGTCTGGGCGGCGACCACCTGGCAGCGCGCGCCCCGGATGTGGAAGAGAATCCCCACCTCCAAACTGAAGTGCAGCCGCCCCATCGACAGCAGGGCTTGCAGCCGCTGCTCGAAGGCGAGGTGGGGGGCGACGGCGATCTGGTACAGTTCCCGCAGGGCGGTTTCCCGGGCCTGCAGTTCGTCCCGGTCCCGTTTGCGATCGGTGATGTCTTCGGCGATGCCGGCGAAGCGGTAGATCTGTCCGCCCCCGTCGGCGATGGGAAAGGAGCGGGCGCGAATCCAGCGGCGTTCCCCGTCGGGACGGCGGATGGGGTACTCGACCTCGAAAGGTTTCGGCCGGCGAATGTGGCCTCGGATCGCCTTTTCGACCTCCTCCCGATGGTCTGGCTCGATCGCCTCGAACCAGGATTGCGGATCTCGGTACAGGCTCTGGCAACTTCGGCCCCAAATCTCTTCGTAAGCGGGGCTGACGTAGAGGGTTTCTCCCGCCCGGGACACCATAAAAAAGACTTCCCGGATGGTTTCGGCGAACTGGCGGAATTTTTCTTCGCTCTCCCGCAGGGCCATTTCGACGCGCCGCTGTTGCTCGATTTTTTCTTGCAGTTCGCGGGTGCGGTTGGCGACGCGGTTTTCTAGGTCTTGATTCAATCGTTTCAGGGCGTCTTCGACCCGTTTGCGATCGCTGATATCCTGCAAGATGGCGGTGTAAACCACCCCGGTCTGCAATGGCAGCCGAGAAATGGAAACTTCGGCCGGGAAGACATCTCCATTTTTCCGCAGTCCGACGATTTCCCGCCGTCCTTTCATATTGCAGGCGGCGGTCGCCTCGGCGCCGAAATTGCTGACGTGCCGCCGGTGGATGGCTCGCACTCCTTCCGGCAGTAAAATGTCCAGGGGCCGTCCCATCACCTCTGCGACGGCATATCCGAAAATCCGTTCCGCCCCCTGGTTGAAGAGGATGATTCGCTGGTCTTCCCCGAGGGAAATAATCGCTTCTTCGGCGATATCCAAAATTCCCTTAAATTTCGCATTGCTCTCGACGAGATCCCGTTCGAGCTGTTGCCGCCGGTCGATTTCCCGCTGCAAATTTTGATTTTGTTCGGTCAGCTCTCGGGTGCGTTCTTCCACCAACAGATGTAAATTTTGATTGAGTTCCTGCAGGGCACGGCGACTCCCTTCGAGGTGGAGGATATCTCGGTAGGAACGCAGGGCGAAGATGACCGTCGCGATCAACTTTTGTTGGGTCATCTCGACTTTGGTTTGATAGTCGTTGATATCATATTCGACGATGGCGGAGCTGGGGGGGGCTTTTCCCGGATGTCCGGTTTTTAAAATGATGCGGACGAACTCGTTTTTGAGCTGTTTTCGGATATATTTGACCAACTCCAAGCCGGCATCGTCGGTTTCCATCACCACGTCTAACAACAAAACGGCGGTGTCCGGGTGAGCGGCGATCGCCGTCCGGGCTTCCGCGGCAGAATGGGCACAGATAAAACTTAGGGGTTTATTTTCAAAGGTGACGTTTTTTAAAATCAGTTTCGTCGCCCGGTGAACGTCGGGATCGTCATCCACCAGCATCATTTTCCAAGCCGGCTCCGACCCGGCTCGATTGGTCGTCCCCGGAGCGGGGACTTCCCCTTCGTCTTCGATGATTAAAAGGTCGTCATCTTCGGGAGAATTGGGTTGGGAATTGCGATCGTTCATAGGTCGTCTTTCTCTACTTCAGTGCCAAGGCGACCGGAGCATCGCCTGTGGGAGTTATAGGGCTGGGTGGGGTTTTCGAGTCTTGTCGAGGACGTTAATACACGAGGGCGATACTTGTGTTATCTCCAGTTGAGAGCGTCAGTTATCATATCGATTGCCGAGCGTCCAATTACTGACAAAAATAGTTTTTATTAAAACTATTTTAGCGGATATGATATCACTCCGGAGTGCAAGGACAGTCGATCATAAACTCGGTGCCGACATTTTCCCGACTCTCGCAGCGGATCGTCCCTTTCAAGGTCTGAGTCACCAAGTTGTAGACGATGTGCAAACCCAAACCGCTGCCGCCACGACTGCGGCCGGTCGTGAAGAAGGGGTCGAAAATTTTGCCCAAATGTTCGGCCGGGATGCCGCGGCCGTCGTCGCCGTATCGGATGGTAAAGCGATCGCCGAGTGCCGCCACCTGCAATCGCAACTGACCCGATTGGGACGGTTCGTAGGCGTGAATCAAGGAATTCATCACCAAGTTCGTAATAATTTGAGACAAGGCACCGGGATAACTGTCAATTTCTATTGTCTCATCTCCTTCAACCGAGATGCGGTGGGCGGTGCGTTTGAACTTGGGGCCGAGGCTGAGGAGGATTTCCTCCAAATAGGGCTTCAGGGCGAAGGTGCGCCGCTCCAGGGAGGTCTGATCGACGGCGACTTTCTGGAAGCTCTGCACCAGCCTCGCGGCCCGCTGGAGATTCTCCAAAATCAGTTGGCTGCTTTCGGCGGCGACTTCCAGATAGGCGTTGAGGGCCGATCGCTTCAAGGACCCGGACCGACAGAGTTGGGCGAATTTGTCGGTTTCGCCGGCGAGGAAAGAGGCGGCCAGGATTCCCGTCCCCACCGGGGTGTTGATCTCGTGGGCCACGCCGCCGACCAACCCCGCCAGGGCCGCCATTTTTTCGGCCTCGACGAGTTGATTTTGGGTGGCTTTGAGATGTTCAAGGGTTTGGGAGAGTTCGGCGGTGCGTTCGCCGACTTTTTGTTCGAGGGTTTTGTAGAGGAAGGCGTTTTCGAGGGAAATGGCGACTTGGGCCGACAGCAGGCTCAAAATTTCGATGCGTTCGGCCGTGAAGACGTCCGCCATTTGGTTGTTTTCGAGGTAGAGGATACCCATCAGTTGCCGCTTGCGGACCAGGGGAGCGCACAGGAGCGACTGGGGTCGCTGGGTTTTGATGTATTCGTCCCCGAGCCAGCGGCCGTCCCGGACGGCTTCGTTGAGGACGACGGACTCCCGGGTGTCGGCGACGTGGCGGACGACGGATTTGGGAAATTGGCGGTCGGCGAGGGTGTCCAAGGGGATCGATCGCAGGACGGTGACGCGCTCGACGTCCATTTCCGCGATCGCCTCGATCCGCCACGGCCCGGACGCTTCGGCTTCGGATTCGGGGGAAAAGGACAGCAGCAGGTAGCCGATTTCGGCCCCGGTATTTTCGATCAGGATTTTCATGGTTTTGGCCAGCAGGGTCGCCAAAATAATTTCCCCGGACAGGGTTTGGTAGGCTTGCAGGACGCGGCCGAGATTCACCGCACTCGAAGCGCCGCTCTTTTCGACGGTGAAGCGTTCGGGTTGACTGGGGGGACTCGGGGTCAAAATCTGGGGGTGGCGGGTTTCGAGATCTTTGACTTTGGCGGTGAATTGCAGGCGGGAATAGGCGTCGTGGGCGGCTTTTATATAGCAACTGAAAATGCGCTCCAACTGCCGCGATCGGTAGAAGTCGGCGGCTAATTCGCAGGCGAGGGCTTCGTCGTGGATGGAGCCGATTTCGATGGCTCCGGAAATGGCTTGCTCGTAGTTTTCTTCCGCCCGCAATATCTCTCCACAGAGGCGATCGCGTTCCGCCGCCACCAACATCAATCGGTGTTCAAAATTGCCGGCGTCCTGCTTCGCCCAAGCGGCCATCTCGGCGCGGATCTCGTCAATTTGAGAGGCGATCCGTCCCCGTTCTTCGGGTTCGGCTGTCCGGGCGACGGCCGCCAGGGCGAGCCCGCGATAAAACTGATAATCTCCGAAGTACAAAAATCGGGAATTGTCGTCGATGCATTGTCGGGCTAAATCGGCGTGATTGCGAGCCAAATCGTAATCCCCTATCTGGTAAAAATAGACCAGATTTGAATGGTGAAAGTAAAACAAATCCCCCCCATTTTTTGTAGATTTATATTTTTCACAATTTTTGGGGTAATTTTTTTTTTCGATTATTGGCAGCAAAATATCGGGGTTATAATGTCCCGGAATCGCCGCCAATATTTCTTCCAAGTTCAGCCGTATTTCTGCGGCGCTCAGTTCCCGATTTTCCGGGGTTCTGGAAAGTAGGCGCAGGATCAAATCGGAGAGGGATTCTGGAATTTCCGGACAGATTTTTGACGGGGAAATCGGCGACTGTTGAAGCCTGCCGTCGAGCCAGGATACGGGGTCGTCAATCTCCCACAGCAGCCGGCTCGTCAACAGTTGATAAAAAATTTGTCCCAAACCGTAAAAGTCCGGTTCAAAGTCCGGGGGGCGATCGCTTCTATCCGCCGCTTCGACGCGGTTGGGTTTAAAAATTATGTCAATTTCTTTGGCGGATTTTCTGCTAGAAAAATCGACGTTTACAATGGTCGCACTGCCGAAACTGATGACTTTCAATTTCCGGCTTTTGGGGTTTAAAATAATGTGGGAAACATTCAAATTATTGTGGACGATATGGCGGGCGTGAATTTGTTCCACCGCCCCAGCAATTTGCATCGCCAATCTCAAAAATGATTCCAGGGTATAGTTGTCTCCCCAAAATCCCCCCGAGGTGCGAATTAATTGTTCCAAGGATGAGCCGCCGAAGTCTTCAAATACGATCGCCCGCCGGTGGTAATACACCTCTGAACTCTCGGCTTTGACGATAAAATCGCAGGCGGGATTGCGGGTGATTTCATATTCTCGATTGTGGCGATAAATCACCTCGGGGGTGGGGGATTCGGAATTGATAACTTTGACAATAATCCGGGCGCGATCGCACTTCCGAACCGCCCGATAAACCGTCGCATCTTGGCTGCGGTGAATGGAGGTGAAACTGTCGATATTTAAAGAGGCAAATATCTCCATTCCATGTTCTCAAATACCCGAAATTTTTTTTAATGAGATTTGGGGCGCGATCGCTGCCGGGGTGGCGGCGTGTTTGTGGTCGCCAAAGCGACGACTCCGGCGACGGGGATGCGATGGGTTTTGAAGGCTCGCAGGGCGGCGTTGACCGTCGCCCCGGTGGTATAAATATCGTCTAAAATTAAAACAGAATTGGGGCGGGGGGGGCGATCTTTTCCCACCCGCAGGGCATTTTGCAGGTTTTTTTGGCGCTCTGCGGATGACAAACCGTGCAGGGCTTCCGTGTCCCGCACCCGTTCCAAACCGTGGGGTTTGAGGGATAATCCGGTCAGTTCGCAAAACCCCCGGGCCAGCAATTCCGCCTGGTTGAATCCCCGCTTTTTCAACTTGTCTGGATGCAGGGGAATGGGGACGACGGTCAAATTTTTGGGGAGGGTTTCCTGGGTTCCCAGCCACCCATCCGCCAGCCAGCATCCCAACTGTCGGGCGATTTGGGGGTTGCCATCGTATTTTAACGCCGCGATCGCCCGTTTGAGGGCGCCGCCGTACCGCCCCCACACGAAAACGGGTACGTCTCCGGGAAACTCGCCGCCCTCGGGGAACTGACACCGCAGCAGTTGGGTTTGGCAGTAGCGGCAGAATTCGGTTTCCGCCGGCCGTCCGCACAGGGGACACTCGGGCTTAAAAAACAGGTTGAGGACGGTTTTCAGGGCGGGATGAGCCATTTTTCCGACTCCGCGATCGCGTCCATTCTATCTTAACTCAGATGGCGGTTCGAGTCGCCTCAGAGAAGGGCTTCGACTAAATTGCCTTTCATGTAAGCCGGGACGGGAATCTTAAAAGCACTGAGTAGAGTCGGACAAATATCCAGGGTCGAAATTTTCATTCTCCCATCGGACTGCGGTTTTTTCGACAGCGGATCGTAAACCCACAACGATCCGGTGGGGATGTGATAACCCGATCGAGACGAACGATCTTCAATTTCGACATTTTCCATCCCCAATTCGCGGATATTATACCTTTTCCCTCGAAATGAAATGCAATCTTCCGACTGATTGGCGTGTCCGAGGCACATGGCGAACATCCCATTTTTTTGTTCCCGAACATCGACGGCTCGGCCGTCTATCCGCAGATCTTGTACGGCCGAACGAAATTGCGACCGACATTCCGGAGAGACGAGTACGTTGAACATCGGGATCATGGCGACAATCGATCGCCAATGTCCGGGTTCGACGCCCATAAAATTCATAAACCGTGACCAATCGGTAATGTAAAGTTCCGAATTAAACCAGACCGCCTCCCGGGCGGCTTGCCCGATGCCGCCCATGCAAATGAGTTTGTATTCGGGATGCCGATCGACGTAGGAAATGAGAGTTTTCAGACACCGATCGAATGTCAGTACGGAGCGGTCGATTTCGCCAGCGTACCTGTCGATCCAGTCACGATCGACCTGGAGCGTCGCAAAGTCTTCCGGGAATGTCGCCGCCCAGTATCGGTGCATGGCGGCAGCAATATTATTGGCAAAAAAAACGGCATAGTCCGGCCGCGATCGCTTCAGATGTTTGAGAAAAATATCGAAGGATAACGTGACCTGATGGTTGCGTCGCCGGGTACTGACCCAAGGTCGGTATTTTTCCTCGATGAGGTGAATTGCAATTTCCAATATCGTCGATGGTCGGATGCCGAATTGATGGGCTTGATCGAGTATTTTGAGCATTTTTTTGAAGTGTAAATCGCGATCGACATTCCGAGCCGATGCCCTCGTCATTTTCAGGTTATAATCTTGAAAAATTTGCAAATAACTGGGATGGGCTTTGCCATCCTGCGAAAACACATCGGGAACATAAAATGCGTAGTTTTCTTTGAGTTCGTCGGTTTCGGGAAAACTTTGATAGGAGTGGAAAGCGCCGAGTAAACCCACTTTTATGCCGGATGAAGTCAAGATTTTCCAAATCGGCGGATAGATTTCGTCCACTTCGCTCAATTCTTGGTTGAAACTGTAGATTTGATGAGTCGGATCGTTGACGCCGCGATGGATGGAAGGCCAGGAAAATGTGGGCTGCGGGGTTCGACCTCGATCGATCGAGTCATCGTATGTGACAAATTGGGTGCAGGACGATAGCGTTTTTGCTAAACAGGAATTGGGAAATAATTGGCAAAATCTATCGATCACCTTGAAGGGAATTTCGTTGGCTTCAAAAACAATTAATTTTCTTTTCATTGTCATATTTAACATTGAAAGCAGAATTTTTTATTCGACTTATTGGCGGATCAAAATACCGCCAATAAGTGACAAAATTTTTTTAATTATTTTCAACAATATCACGATTTTTAAGACGGGGTAAGTTCCGCAATCATCCTTGACCAATTCTTTACAATTTCCGACCGTCTCTTTTAAATAACAGGTCTTAATATCAGAGCCAATATGTAAACAAATATTAAGAATCCGGAATCTTCGGCCGGCACAGAAGCGATCGGTACGCTTCGCGAATCGCAGACTCCCGGATAAGCGTTCATGCCGGGTATCCGAACCGGTTCGATGTCAAAAAAATTTTCGCACCTCTCCAGAAGAGATCAGACATAATAACAAGGATCGGATGTAATCAAATCGGGACTGTGGAGATCAAACAGGTCATTATCGCTCACAAATCCAGGGACCTACAGGGCCAGCGCTGCGCGGAACGGTACGCCAAACAGTTTGAAAAGCGGGGGTGTCACGTCCTCATGGGGCCGAGCGGCGCCAAAGATAACCCCTATCCGGTGTTTCTCGCCTCGAGTACCGGCGCGATCGATCTGGCGGTGGTGTTGGGGGGGGACGGGACGGCGTTGGCGGCGGCGCGACATTTGGCGGAAGTCGGGATTCCGATTTTGGCGGCGAACGTGGGGGGACACCTGGGCTTTTTGACCGAGCCCTTCGAGGAGATCGAGGACACGGAAGCGACGGTCGATCGCCTGTTTGAGGATCGCTACGCCGTCCAGCAGCGGATGATGTTGCAGGCGGCTATTTTTGAGGGCGATCGCGCCAATTTGGAGCCGGTGAGCGATCGCTTTTTGGCGTTGAATGAGATGTGCGTCAAACCCGCCTCGGCCCACCGGATGCCCACCTCGATCCTGGAAATGGAGGTGGACGGCGAGGTGGTGGACCAGTACCAGGGCGACGGGTTGATCGTCGGCACCCCCACCGGTTCCACCTGCTACAACGCCTCGGCCGGGGGCCCCATCGTTCACCCGGGGATGGACGCCATCACCGTCACCCCCATCTGTCCCCTCAGCCTGTCGAGCCGCCCCGTGGTCATCCCCTCCGGTTCCGTGGTCAGCGTTTGGCCCCTGGCTGACGTCGAACACGATACGAAATTGTGGATGGACGGGGTGTTGGCGACTTCAATTTGGCCGGGACAGCGGGTGGACGTGCGGATGGCTGACTGTCAGGCGAAGTTTATCATCCTGCGGGAGGACTATTCGTTTTACCAAACCCTGCGAGAAAAATTGCAGTGGGCCGGGGCGAGGATTCGCTACATGAACAATCACCGCAATTAGGGTGCGGGGAAAATGAAAAATGAAAAATGAAAAATGACCGATTCCCCATTCCCGATTCCCTACACCCTACACCCTACACCCTACACCCTTCTCACCCCATTTCCGGGGTAGCGGAGGGGTCGAGTTCCGGTGTCAGATTCGCCGGCGGCCACGCTTTGCGGTCGAGGTTGAGTCCGGGGAAGCGATCGGAGTCGAAGATGGGTTGGGTGACTCCGGCGGCGATTTGGCGATCGAAGTCTCTCATCACCTGCAAGCTGATTTTAAACAGCATCACCAAAGCGACCAAATTGACGATCGCCAGCAGTCCCATCGTCACGTCCGCGAATCCGAAGACCGTGCTGAGATCCTGCACCGCACCCCAAATAATCAGGGCTAAAGTTAGCACCCGAAAGCCGTTGAACAGCAGCTTATTTTCTTGGCTGAAAAAGTTGAGGCTATTTTCTCCCAAATAGTAATTGTAAATGATGGAAGTGAAGGAAAACAAGACCAGGGCGATCGTCACGAACGCCTGTCCCCACCATCCCAAATGTTCCCCCATCGCCGCCTGGGTCATGGTCACACCCCCCACGTCCGTCCCGGGTTCGTAAACCGAGGAAAGCAGGATAATCGCCGCCGTGCAGGAACACAAAATAATCGTGTCGATAAAGACGCTGAAGGCCTGGATGATTCCCTGGTTTGCTGGATGTTCCACATAGGCAACGGCCGCCACGTTGGGCGCACTTCCCAAACCCGCCTCGTTGGAAAATAGCCCCCGTTTGACGCCCCAAATAATGGTCGCGCCCAGGGTGCCACCGACGATTTCTTGTAACCCGAAGGCATTTCTGATGATATAAGCGAAAACGCCGGGGATTTCAGAAAAGTTGGTCATCAAAACAAACAGTGCCATCAGAAAGTATCCCGCTGCCATGACCGGAACCACATATTCGGCGACCTCGGCGATGCGTTTGATGCCGCCGAAAATTACCAGCCCCAAAACGACCATCAAAACCACTCCGGTGATGCGGGTGGAAATGCCAAAAGTATCGTTAATTGATGTGGCGACAGTATAGGATTGTAGGGCGTTAAATCCAAATCCGAAGGTGACGAGGAGGAGGACGGAAAAAAGGGCGGATAACCACCGTTTACCGAGTCCTTTTTCGATATAATAGGCAGGGCCTCCGCGATAGGTTCCGTCGGGTTCCGCGACTTTAAAAAGTTGGGCGAGGGTACATTCAAAGAAGCTGGTAGACATCCCGATTAAACCAATCAGCCACATCCAAAAAATCGCCCCCGGTCCCCCGAGGGTGATGGCGACGGCGACTCCGGCAATGTTCCCGGCCCCCACCCGTCCGGCGACGCTCAAAGCTAAGGCTTGAAATGAGCTGAGATGACCTTCTTGGCGTCGGGTTGATTCTCCGAGAATGGCGAACATTTTGCCGAAATATCGGAACTGAACGAATTTCGAGGCGACGGTGAAGAGTAACCCGACACCGATTAAACCGACAATGAGGACTTTTCCCCACAATAAATCATTTAAGAATGCTAACACTTAGATGCTCCAGCAATTGTCTTGAAGCACAGGTTCCGCGATCGCGCAACTTTTTTTCGTATCGTCGATTACAATTTAATCAAAATTAACGTTTGTGGGGCGTGTCAGATGGAAATGCGATCGGGTTTGGATAAGAATTATTAGGGGAAAAACCATTCCGCTAGGGAATTAGATGGGGGGTTGGAAAAATGCGATCGCGTTTCCAAATAGATAAAAGGGGTTGCGGTGGGTTACGCTGACGCTAACCCACCCTACAAATTGACGACAATTTTACGACTAAAATCATCGGTCGATGATTGGGGAGATGGTGGGTTATAAAAACGCGATCGCTCCATCTTGTCCCCCCCTTTTTAAGGGGGGCTAGGGGGGCTCGAATCACCCCAAAAAAAACGC
>NZ_JAYFER010000654.1:0-12482 GCF_055795065.1 Lyngbya sp. CCY1209 | reverse complement strand
AAAGGGGGGAGTCAGGGGGGAGTCAGGGGGGAGTCAGGGGGGAGTCAGGGGGGAGAAGAATTCAAAGTCCCTCTGAGCAAGGGAAGAGAAGGATTCAAAGTCCCCCTTTTTAAGGGGGATTTAGGGGGATCGCCAATCATCATATTTAACCGATCAACGTCCCATGCAGCCTACCGATACCGAAGTTGAATTTAAACTCATTCCAGATGTCGCCCACCCGGATTTTGAAAGGGCGATCGCACTTTATCGAGACACGTTTCCGCCCCGGGAACGCATCCCCATCCCTCGGGTGAAGTCAGCAGTGGCATCGGGACGGACTCAACTTTGGGCGGGCTATTATCAGGGGGAATTGGCGCTGATGTCGATTGTCGAACCCTTGCCGATATCGGGTTTTCTGTTGTTGGGTTATTTGGCGACAAACCCGCAGTTTAGAAACCTCAAACTCGGCTCCCGATTTTTGCAATATATTATCGATGGGGCGAAACGGGAGTCGAAGTCGTTGGTTTTGGAAGTCGAGCATCCGGATTTTGGGGGCGATCGCGAATTAAAAGAACGCCGGATCGGATTTTATCGGCGATTTGGCGCGAAAATTCTCGGAGATATCGTCTATATTTTACCGCCTTTGGACGGTGGCAGTCAAGCCACGGAAATGATGTTGATGGTCATTCTTTGGGGCGATCGCAATACATTATCCAAAACCACCGTTCAACAATTGATACGGGAATTGTACGTCGAGGTTTATCGCCGCCATCCGGACGAACCGATTTTCAATTGGATCGAGGATATTCCAGAAGAAATTGACTTGGTTTAGCTAGGTTTATCCCGTTGCCGGGATTCATTGGTTTGAAAGTCTTCAAGAATGTAGTTGGCTTTGATTGCCTTCAACAACGGTTTCAATCCCGTTGCCGGGATTCATTGGTTTGAAAGAGATAGAGAGGATTGGAGAATTGATAAATCCCGTTTGAACGTTTCAATCCCGTTGCCGGGATTCATTGGTTTGAAAGCGCGGGGTTTGCCCGTATTGCGGTGGGTTCCACTGAAGGTTTCAATCCCGTTGCCGGGATTCATTGGTTTGAAAGCATAGCCAGGACTTCCTAGCTTCTCGATGTTTGCTGTGTTTCAATCCCGTTGCCGGGATTCATTGGTTTGAAAGTTTAATTGGGATATCAGCGACGAACAAATTGATAAGACAAGTTTCAATCCCGTTGCCGGGATTCATTGGTTTGAAAGCGCCATTCGGAGAGTCCCCCGGCTCGGAATGCCGCGATGTTTCAATCCCGTTGCCGGGATTCATTGGTTTGAAAGTCCTGCGGACGAACGAGTTATTTTTGGAAAATTCAATGTTTCAATCCCGTTGCCGGGATTCATTGGTTTGAAAGCGATTTAATGTAGAGTTTGGGGAGGCATTTCGGAATGTTTCAATCCCGTTGCCGGGATTCATTGGTTTGAAAGCGCCGGGGCGATGCTATTCTTTGCCAGAGTTTTAGGGGTTTCAATCCCGTTGCCGGGATTCATTGGTTTGAAAGTTTAACAAGAAACTTTTGGAGAAAAACCCGAAAGCACAGTTTCAATCCCGTTGCCGGGATTCATTGGTTTGAAAGCAAAAAAAGGCTACATGGACGTGAAGTTTAAGCTGTAGTTTCAATCCCGTTGCCGGGATTCATTGGTTTGAAAGTCCATCCTCTGTAACCCCGATGAATGGGCGTTTCCAGAGCCGGTTTTGGCGGACCCGATCGCGAATGGGCGTTTCAGCCATCGCCGATCGCCCATCCGCCGGAACCCAAAACGCTGAAAGTATTCAGTTGTCGAGGTTCTGGCGATTTGGCGGACCCCCCGGGGAAATCGACCGAGCTTCGGTCCGCCAAATTTTGTATGGTATTAGCATATCACAGATCCCCTACTCCGAGTCGAGGGGTTGCAGATAATTTTCATAGGCCTGCCTCAACTCCTCCCGCAACCGGTCTGCCAGCCACTCGGGTTCGAGTACCCGGACATTTTTGCCGTAGTGGAGGATGCGCTGTCGGAACCAGAACAGTTGATCTTCGCGGGTTTCGAGGATCTGATAGTTGCGATCGCGGTTCCGTTCCACCACCTTTTCATGGTCGCGGCGGGGTTTGTAGGTGGCCAGGGGGCCGCTCATCCGGTAGCGAATTTTGAGGGAGGGAAAAAAGGATCGCTTCCAACGGATACCGGAGGGCTCCCCCACCTTTTCGATGCGGTCAATTCGGAAGATGCTATTTTGTTCGACGGGGTGGGACCTCTTATAGTCCGGGACGAAGGCGAACAGGTACAACATCCCGTCGTGAAGGCGAAATTCCGAGCGGTCTAAATCCACCTGGGAGATCTTGCCACTGCTGCCACAATAGCGGATGGCGTAGCATTCCTGTTGGGCACAGCGGTCCTGGAGTTGATCCGCGATCGTTCTGAGACGTTCCTCGCCGTAGTCCGCCGGCGGACAAAAATCCGGTTTCAGATCCGGCGGGGCGTCGGAGGCCTTCAACCGCCCTAACCGCAGCAGTTGTTCCCCTTGGGTGGAAAACCCAACGCTGTCGAGCAATTTCGCGGCCATATATAAGGTCTGCCGCTGGGGGAGGGAGAGGATGACGGGAAAGTTGGACTCGATCAATTTGTAGGGACGCGAGGGGGCACTTTCGATCGCGAACCCGCAATCGTCCCGCAGTTCCCGCATCAGCCGACTCAGCTTTTGGTGCCGGTCGCCTTGTCGGAAAAAACTGTCGAGGGCGGCGATGAGATCGTCTCGCTTGTAGGGCTTTTCCGCCAAAAGCCTGAGCACTTCCAAAGCGAGGGCAATGTGACTGTAACGCACGGACCCGAATTAAAAGGACGCTACCCGATCCAATTTTACGCGATCGCACCCGCCGAGCCCGTCACCCGGCTTGAAATCAATTTTCCTTGCCCATCCCACCCGCCTTGAAATCAATTTTCCGTCTCCATCACACCCGCCTTGAAATCAATTTCAAGGCTAATAGCACAAGTCCACTCAAGTGGACTAATGAAGGTTGTTGGGGGGCGATCGCACCCCGCCACACTCTTCAATCCTCTTAAGAGGATTTTCGCTATTAGCTTGGGAATTGATTCCCAAGCGGGTGATGAGGTGGGGAATTGATTCCCAAGCGGGTGATGAGGTGGGGAATTGATTCCCAAGCGGGTGATGTTGGCTACCGGACAATGGCGATTCGGGTTGGGAAACGGTTTGCGATCGCACCCGCCGAGCCCATCCCACCGGCCGGGAAATGAATTTTCCTTGCCCATCCCACCGGCTTGGAAATGAATTTTCCTTGCCCATCACACCGGCCGGGAAATCAATTTTCCTTGCCCATCACACCCGCCTTGAAATCAATTTCAAGGCTAATAGCAAAAGTCCACTCAAGTGGACTCGTTTACAGGCAAGATGCCCGTTCTACCTGTTTTTGGAATGGCTCGACGAGTTGTTGTCATATATTGACTTCAACTTTCTGAGTCGGGGTCATAACATGGAAAATATCGAATCAATCAAACCGGTGAAAGTCAAACTCAAACCCCTATTCTCAGAACTCAACACCGGCTCGGAAAACTGCCCCTTGAAGTGTGGCGCCCGCTGCCGCATCCGCCAGCGGGCGCCGAAGCTGAAACCCCCTCCGGGCTGCGCCTGTCCCCTCTCCTCCCACCAGGCGAAAACCTACGCCGCCGTCATGTCCGGGGAGGCGGAAGTCATCTTCAATAAAGGCGCCACGGGGGACGGAAAATCCCTGGGCGGGAGCCTGCCCAGTTTGCTCAATCCGGAAATGCGGATGATGGGTTTGTACCCGACCGTCGAACTGGTGGAAGACCAAACCCGACAACAACAAGTGTATCACGAATTGTTTGATTTGGATGCGGAAACTCGGATCGATCGCCTCTACGGGGAGGAACTCAACCGCCGGGTGCGGGAAGAGTCGAGTCGCAAATTTGACGAGTTGCTGACGGCAATTTATCACCGTCCGGTATTGCTTACAAACCCGGATATTTTCCATTTAATGATCCACCACCGTTACATCAATCCGGCTATCGATCGCGCCCAATTGCCCCTGATTCTCGCCGAGTGGCCGGACTTGTGGGTGTTCGACGAATTCCATATTTTTGGCCCCCACCAAGAGGCTGCGGCCCTCAACAGTTTGACCTACATCCGCCGCACCCAGCAGCGTCCCCGCCGGTTTTTATTCACTTCGGCAACGCCGAAACCGGACTTTATCGAACAGTTGCGAAAAGCGGATTTTAATATTGCGGAAATTGATGGCGTTTACAGCGGTAAAGAAAAACCCGGATATCGCCAAATTTTACAACCTGTCAATTTGGAGTTTGTCAATTTAAGCGAGGGAAATTCTGTCGATTGGCTGGCGGAGTCCGCCCCGATGTTGGAAGCCCTTTTGACAGCGGAAAATCGCGGCCGGGGGTTGATTATTCTGAATGCGATCGCCTCGGTTAATCGGGTGGTGGAAAAACTCTCGCAAGCCCTGCCGGGGGTGTCGGTTCGGGAAATCAGCGGCCGCATCGATCGCCGCACCCGCCGGAGGCTTCAGGAGGAGTTGCAGACGGCATCCCAGCCGGTGTTGATTGTGGCGACTTCTGCGGTGGATGTGGGGGTGGATTTTCGCATCCATTTGTTGGTGTTTGAAAGTGGGGATGCTGCTACAAATATCCAGCGGTTGGGGCGGTTGGGGAGACATCCGGGCTTCTCGGATTATCACGCTTTTATTTTGATTCCCGGCCGCACGCCTTGGGTGATGGAGAGGTTGAAAGAGGCGATAAAACCCGAGGAACCTGTGGAGCGATTGCAACTCCAGGAGGCGATTATAGAAGCCTTTGAAGCCCCCAAATCCTTCGCGGAATATCGACAGCAATGGGGGCCGCTTCAAGCCCAGGGAATGTTGGCGATAATGACGCAGGGTAAAGTTGGTGAAACGGTGCGCGATCGCATGACAGCGGACTTGGATCGGGTGTATCCTGGACGGTTGGAGGGGGCAAAAAAACGCTGGTATGGCATGGGAAATGATCCCGTCGGCAAGGCGACTCAAAGGGAATTGTTGCGGTTTCGGGGGGGTAGCAGCCTGCAAGCGGCGGTGTGGGAGGAGTCGCGGTTTTACACTTACGATCTGCTGCGGTTGTTGCCCTATGTGGCGGTGGAATTGTGCGATCGCGAAACGTTTTTGGAGGCGGCAAAAACCGCCGGTTACAGCGATTTCTCCTTTCCCGAAACTTACATCCAAGTTTATCTGAAAGTGCTAGAATGGGTGGAAGAACGGATTAATTTAGAACTCAAAACCAACCGAGATAGCGACGAGTTAAACCCCTGCGAATTGTCCCTGTTGGATAAATTGTCAATTGCGGGACATCCCCAACCCGAGGTGAGTCGTTGTTTGCAGCGTCGCAAGTTGCTGGCGTTTCTCGTTCCCGTCGATCGCAATAAACCCGGAAGCCATTGGGATGTCAGCCGAAAATTGCGTCTCAGTCCCCTATTTGGATTGTACCGCATTACGGATGCCGGGGGGCAAGCCTACGCCTGCGCTTTCAACCAAGATGCCTTGTTATTGGAGGCGTTGAAATGGCGGCTGCGGCAGTTTTGTCGCCAACAACCGAAGTCGATTATTTTCTGAGGGTTTGCCGCATGGCTACTTTATTACAAACCTTATTGATCGAAACCTTGCCGGAGGACTGCGATCCGATTTTAAGCCGGTATTTCGAGACGATATTGCCCGCGATGGAACGGGAATTTGGGGGCGTTTCTGCCCTCGGCGGTGCGGAATTGTTTCATTATGAAATGTTGCTGAAACAGGGAGATTCATACGCGGATGATAAATCAAAACAATGGAGTCAAAAACCCGATCAAAATCTCTGCGTCCACGTCCTGAATGCCTTGTTAATCGGGTGGACATTGGCGGAACGGAACAATATCGTTTTATCGGATATTGAAAAGTGCCTATTCTGTCTGGGAATTACCCTCCACGACTACAATAAATATTGCAACGGGGACGGGGAGGCGGCGCCGAAAGCCTACGAAATCCCCGAAATCCTCGCCCTCTGCGAAGCGATGGGGGAAACCCTCAATTTTTCCGAGTTTTGGCAAGACTGGAAATCCTATCTTTCCGATATCGGTTTTTTGGCACAAAACACGCAATTCAAATGTGGCACGAATCCGATACCCAATAATTGGCCGAAATTTAAACTGCCAGATTCGCGGCGGTTGACACATCCCCTTCGCTATCTTTTGGCGTTCGGCGATATTGCCGTCCATCTCAACGATCCTGGGGATATTATAACAGAAAAAGGGGGCGATCGCCTACGGGAACATTTGAAATTTTTAGGTATTTCAAAAACCTTGGTTTATCACCGCCTGCGGGACACCTTGGGAATCCTCACCAACGGCATCCACAACGCCACCATTTATTACACCGAACAATTGGATTGGCAACCGCTGATTTACTTTGCCCAAGGTGTGGTTTATTTGGCTCCCAAAAAATATGAATCCCCCGATCGCGTATCTTTAAATAATTTCATTTGGGAACAGATCAGCGCCCTGCTTTCTGATAGAATGGGAGGGGGTGAGATCGGCTTCAAGCGGGACGGCAAGGGGTTGAAAATTTCCCCCCAAACCTCGGAACTGTTGCCGTCTAGTCAACTGATTTTGCAGCTTCCCACCGTCATCGAATCCCAGGTCAAAAATGCCAAAAATCCGGCGACTCCCAAACGACTGGATAAACTGCTGGATAACGGCAAATTGACTCAATCCGAACGGGAGGAATTGCAACGGGGGGCGGATTTGCGGAGCGATCGCATCGCCGAATTGATCCTGTTGGTGCAGCGGGAATTTTTCCCCCAGTGCGAGGCGTTCGTCCCCTGGATATTGGAAGCTTTGGAAGTGGGCGATCGCCTGACTCCGGAAGACATCCAAATCGTCATCGGCGGGGTGAATTACGGCTGGTATCGGGCGGCGGCGTTGTGGGTTGCCAAACACGCCACATTTGACGACCATCAGGTAATCGAATTTATGGGAAAACTGGCGGAAAATTTGGTCGAGTGGGCGGAAGAAAATCAGCTATTTCCGGAACATGATAGTCCGACGCGATCGGTGTTTGAAGACTATCTAAACTCTTATTTAGATGTCTCGGGCTGGGAAACCCAACTGCCCGATTTTTCCCAGGAGTTAGAAACCTACACCAAGGCAAAAACCAAATCTGCAAAACACCCCATCTGTTCCCTGAGTGGGGGCGAGTTTCCCTCGGAAAAACAACTCGATTCCGTGGTCTTGTTCAAACCCCAACAGTACAGCAATAAAAATCCCCTGGGGGGACGACAAATCAAGCGGGGTATTTCCAAAATTTGGGCGCTGGAAATGCTGCTGAGGCAGGCGTTATGGTCGGCGCGGGCGGGCAAATTTGAAGAGTCGCACCCGGTTTTTCTGTACATTTTTCCGGCCTACGTTTACGCCCCCCAAGTCGCCCAGGCGATCCGCCGTTTGGTGGAACAATTTAAGTCGATCAATTTGTGGGATATCCGCAAAGTTTGGCTGGAAGGGGGGATGGATTTTGAAGGTTTGCAAAATCCGCAGTTGCTATTAGAAAAACCGGAAGCCGGACGGACGGCGAAACCCCGATATTCTTCCCCAGATTTGCCCTTTATGGCGACCCTTTACACCACAACTCGGGGCTCGACGGTAACGGAAGCGTGGATACAGCCGGCATTTTTGGCGATCGCACTTTCGCGGCTGTTGGGGGTGCGGGTGGTGGCGACGGCCAGCAATGTCCCGCTGTATGACGGCGATCGCGAATTTTTGGCCTCCGTGGTGCTCGACGGTCCGGCGGGGTTTTGGTCGCTTTTGCACTGTCCGACATCGGTGCGGGTCCAGGAACTCGACGGGGTGCTGGCCCGGTTGCTGGTGGCCTACAGCCTCCACCTCGACAACCGCAGCAACCCCCCAGATGCCCGCTGGCAGGCGTTTAACGGCACGGTTCGGGAGGTGATGACCGATGTTTTAAACCTGTTTGCGATCGCCGCCGAGGGGTTGCGACGGCACAAGCGGGAGCCCTATCCAGACGAGGTGAAACGCTATTGGAATTTCGCACAAATTTGGTCTAAAGGAAATACAAACATGGAAGAAAAATTGCAACTGATTTCTCGAATTGTGGAAGACTATCGCAGTTTTTATCGCGTCAATGTCTCCGACTCCAGCCACGCGATTTTACTGCCCCTTTCTAAAACCTTGGAAACCATCCTTTCGGTTCCCGTCCAGGTGGAAACAGAAGATCTGATTTTGCAAGCCGCCGGACAGTTGAAAGATGCCATCGATCGCCAACCCCCCTACACCCGCCCCATTTTGATGGATAAATCCCTCGATATCGCCACCCGCCAGGAACGAGAATTGCGGGCGATCCACCAGTTTGTGAAAACCTGCGTCGAGGATTTATTCGGCGGGCTCTATCGGGGCGATCGCGCCCTGTTGCAGGAAAACCGCAACCGGATCAAATCCGGTGCGGAATTCGCCTACCGCTGGCTGGCGTTGCAGGAAAAAACGGCGGCCACCCAACCCACTGTCAAATAGTGTTGTCAACTTTCACAATTTGGAGTATCACCGACATGAGTCTGTTAGAAAAAATTGCCGACGAATTACTCGGACATTTTCCCCGCATCGCCTCCGGCAATTACATCCATTTTCTGGTGCTGCGACACAGCCAATCTTTCCCCGTTTTCCAAACCGATGGCGTACTGAATACCGCCCGCACCCAAGCTGGGTTGGAAACCCGGGATAACATCAGCCGCCTGGTGCTGTTCAAACGGAAACAAACCACCCCCGAACGGCTGTCGGGGCGGGAATTGTTGCGATCGCTCAACCTCACCAGCGACGATCCGGATGCGGAGAATTACTGCCAATACAATGGCGAAAATTCCTGCAAAAAATGCCCCGACTGTATTTTATACGGATTTGCGATCGGCGACAGCGGTTCGGAGCGATCGAAAGTCTATTCCGACTCGGCATTTTCCCTCACCCCCTACGAACAATCCCACCGCAGTTTCACGTTTAACGCCCCCTCGGAAGGGGGAACAATGAGCGAAGGGGGAAAAATGCGAACGGCGATCAACGAGTTAGATCACGTCCTGCCGGAAGTGACATTTCCGACGGTTGAATCCCTGCGAGATTCCACCTACGAAGGATTTATCTATATGCTGGGAAACCTGCTGCGAACCCGCCGCTATGGCGCCCAGGAGTCCCGCACGGGAACGATGAAAAATCACATTTTGGGCATCATCTTCGCCGACGGGGAAATTTTCAGCAATCTCTATTTCACCCAGGCACTTTATGACGTTTTTAAGTCCGATTTATACGCCCCAATTGCCGACATTCGGGGACAAGCCAGCCCAGTCATCGATCGCCTATTGCAGGAGGAACCCGTGCGAATTTCTCACCAATTTATGGGTTCGGAACTTGACGAACTGTTGCGGGAAGTTTCCGCCATTTACCAGGACGAAACCCGCCTCACAGAGGTGATGTCAACCCTCTACGAACAAACCCAAACCTACGCGCAAATGTACGGCGCGAATTCGGGGACTAAGAAGAAGGGGAGAAAATAGCATCTTAAAAAATGAAGGCAGGCACGGAGGCACTGCCCCCACGATTTTCTGATGGGAATGTGGGGGCAACCGTCTCCGGTTGCCTCCTAAAACATCCTCCGGTTGCCTCCTAAAACATCCTCTGGTTGCCTCCTAAAACATCCTCTGGTTGCCTCCTAAAACTCAAAAAAAGCTGAAGGCAGGCACGGAGGCACTGCCCCCACCGAATTTCTGATGGGAATGTGGGGGCAACCGTCTCCGGTTGCCTGCTACAATATCCTCCGGTTGCTTGCCAAAATATCCTCCGGTTGCCTCCTAAAACATCCTCCGGTTGCCTCCTAAAACATCCTCCGGTTGCCTCCCAAAACTCAAAAAAGCTGAAGGCAGGCACGGAGGCACTGCCCCCACGAATTTCTGATGGGAATGTAGGGGCAACCGTCTCCGGTTGCCTGCTACAATATCCTCCGGTTGCTTGCCAAAATATCCTCCGGTTGCCTGCCCCCAAAATGCCCTAATGAGATCAAAATCATGGTATTATATTACTGTCGATTAACCTTGCACGATAACGTTTTTTTCGCGACTCGGGAAATGGGAATTCTCTACGAAACCGAGAAATACCTGCACAATTGGGCGCTCAGTTACGCCTTTTTTAGCGGTTTTTACATTCCCCTGCCCTATCACTTGCAGGGCGATCGCGCCCAAAATCCCTCCTATTTGAACCGCGATCGCGAACAAAATTTGATTTCCCTCAACTCCGACAACCTCTACATTTTCCCCGCCTTTCCCCTGCGGTGGTCTTATCAAATAAACACCTTCAAAGCAGCCCAAACCGCCTATTATGGAAAATCCAAACAATTCGGGGAAAAAGGGGCCGATCGCAACTACCCGATCAACTACGGACGCGCCAAAGAATTGGCCGTCGGGAGCGAATATTGCACCTTTTTGATCGCCCCCGAATCCTTCGAGATTCCCCGCTGGATACGGCTGGGAAAATGGATGGCAAAAACCAAAGTCACCGCCGCCGCCATTCCCGAAACGGCCTTAAAATCGCGATCGGGAACCTACGTCTGCCGCCACCCCCTCAACCCCATCGACTTGCCGCCCCAGCAGCAACTCAAACTGTACGATCGCATCGTCATGCCCCCCGTCAGTTTGGTCGCCCAAGCCCAAATCGAGGGCGATTATTGGCAACTGGAGGGGGAAACCTGGGATGAATTCAGGCGACAATTTCCCGAACTGGAAAAAACCGTTTATCTTCCCAACAATACCCGTTACGGAGGCTAAAATATTGGCTATTTTTCTCAACTCCCACCCCTTACAATCCATCGTCGTCGAACTCAGCGCGATGGAAAGCGGCCACCCCCCTGCAACCCTCGGACGCGCCATCCACGCCCAGATTTTGAAGTGGATACAATTGGGCGATCCGCAGTTGTCCGAACGGATTCACGCCGGCCAAAGTTCCCCCCTCAGCGTATCCGGATTGATGGGAAATCGCCGCCAACCCAAAACCCAAGCGGGCGATCGCTTTTACTTCCGCATTGGCATCATAGACGGAACAATTATTCAACCCCTATTGACGGGAATCGAACGCTGGGAAACCCAGGAAATTGTGTTGGGAAAATTCCCCTTCGTCGCCACCAAATTTTCCATGTTTCGCGACAGCCATTCCCTGGCGGAATCTTCCTCCTATGAAAGTTTAGCACAATCTCCCATCATCAAACCCACCATTCAGTTAATGTTTCACTCCCCCACCAGTTTCAAACAGAAAGATAAAATCCAGACCTTTCTACTGCCGGAACTGGTCTTTTCCAGCCTGCACCGCCGCTGGAACCAATTCGCGCCGGAAGCCCTGCATTTTTCCGAAGTGGAGTGGGAAGGTTTGGTGTCTGCCTACGAGTTAAAAACCCACGCTTTGCGCTTGGAAGGCGGGGGAGAAATCGGCGCCCAAGGTTGGATTCGCTATCGGTTCCCGGACGAAGAACAGGCGCAAATTGCCTCAATTTTGGCGCGGTTCGCCTTCTTTTCCGGCGTGGGCCGCAAAACCACAATGGGAATGGGACAGGCGAAAGTTCAGCTTCCCAAACCCCACAAGTAGCACGGGCATCCTGCCTGTCATCACAAGCTAGAAGCTTGTGCTACGCGATTTTAAATTATTAAAAATTGGAGTATTTATCGTGAATGACGATTATTTGCCCCTGGCATATTTGAATGCCTGGGAATACTGCCCCCGGCGATTTTACTGGGAATATGTCCTCGGAGAAATGGCGGATAACGAACATATTTTGATGGGGCGATATCTGCACGACAACATCAACGAACCGGGAGAAAGCCACCAAGGCGATACCCTCATCCGCCGCCAGCAGTGGGTTTGGAGCGATCGCCTCAAAGTCAACGGTATTATTGACGCGGTAGAAGAACGGGAAAATAAGTTGATTCCTTTGGAATATAAAAAAGGTCGAATTTCCCAACATTTAAACGACCATTTCCAACTCTGCGCGGCGACGTTATGTTTGGAAGAACGGCTGACCGTTTCCATTCCCTACGGCGAGATATTCTACCACGGAAACCGCCGCCGCCAGCGGGTCGATTTCACCCCCGAATTGCGACAGATGACCGAAAGCGCGATCGCCCTTTCCCGCGAGAGTGTGGATGGCGCGATGCCGCCCCCAATTCGCAATTCCAAAAAATGCCGGGATTGCAGTTTATTGGGGATCTGTTTGCCGAAGGAAGTCAAGCTGTTGCGCCAACCCGTCTCGTCCACTCAAAGTCCCCCTTTTTAAGGGGGGAGAATTACTAAAAGTCCCCCTTTTTAAGGGGGATTTAGGGGGATCGTTTCCCATTGATAAGAAACAGAAGATCCCCCCCAGCCCCCCTTGGAAAGGGGGGAGAATCAATCAAAG
>NZ_JAYFER010000653.1:0-52660 GCF_055795065.1 Lyngbya sp. CCY1209 | reverse complement strand
GAAAATCGGATCATCCACATTATCCCCGATGTGGTGCCGATGTGGGGCAAAGACGGCACGGGCGATCGCATGGTGTCTATGGGGTCTGCGGAGCGAATTGTGGCGGTGAATCGGCCTATACAGGTGATGGAGGGTGAAGGTTCAGGCAATGGCTAAAGTCGTCCTAGTTTAAGGTGTGTCAGTCCACTACTGGAATGTTTTATTTAAAACTATGAATTAGAAAGGAAATGGTGGGTTACGGCGCGGATGGAAAGTTGTGGGTTTTTCCGAAAAATTACTGCCTCGCCTAACCCACCCTACTATTGCCTTATCAAGGGGGGCTAGGGGGGATCGAAATAGAATATGTCGGCACATTTTCCCATTGTAAAAATTGTACCCCGAACTGTTGTGAAAGTCAACCTTTCTCTTTCACTTTCCACACCCTAATTTTCCCCCGCCACCACGCACCACTCATAGAGCTCGTAGGTGACGCAGTTGTTGGCGATCAGGGGGTCGGCGGCGACGATCGCTTCTGCGGCTTCCATCGATTCGGCTTCAAAAAGTAACATCCCTCCCCCCCGACGTTTCCAATAGCCGCTGCGGGCGTGATGTCCCTTGGCCGCCAGTTCTTTCACATAGGCGACGTGGGCCCGAACGTATTGGTCGAAAACCGATTTTTCGACGATTCCAGTTTCGATTTTGGCAAACCAAGGCATGATCGGCGCGATCGCTAATTTAGCGTTTGGATGGTCAACACTTGGGGCGGCGTGGCATCGGGGGGATAGAGAAACTCGAACTCCACCCGCCGCCGCGCCTGCGGCTCGATTTCCAATTGTATCAGGGGGGTGCCCTGCTGTCCCCGCTTTTGGACTAAGTGAAAATAGCGATTTTGCATCTCTCCCCCGGCGTCGGCGTAGCGGAAACGCACCGTCCCCCGGAAAAAAACGGCGTCGGGGAGTTCGTCGAAAAATTGCAGGCCCCCGGAGAGTCCGTCGGTTTTGAGGGGGGTTTCCAGGGTTAACGCCACGGTTTTGGGTTCGTCGGTGGGGTTGTAGAGGGGGAGATCGAGGGCGTAGCGGATGCCATAGTTGCCGTGGGCTCGGTAGGCGGTGTCGGGATAGCGGACGGCTAAAGGTGCACTTTGGATTTGGTCGGTGCCGAGTTGTCCGCCGGGGAGGGAACTGAGAACGTAGGAAATGGCGGCGCCGGGTCGGGGGATTTCCAGTTCGGGGATTTCGGCGTTCCAGGCGGAACCGAGGGCGACTCCGGCCACTCTGCCATATATAACAGTATCGGTTTCGGCGTCGGGGGGGGTGGGGACGCGATCGCGCGGCGTGGCGAGTTGTCCCCGGTTCAACAATTTAATCCAAGATTCTAGGGGCGGGGCGGATTCGCTCCCGTCGGGGTTCTGAACGGCGTATTGGGCTAAACTGGCGACATAAACCGGGTCGCTGCCCTGCAACTGCATCAGGAGCGATCGCCCGTTCAGGGGCGGTTCTAAGGGACGCACGGGGATGGGGGCGTTGATTAACATCCGATACCCTCGCGGCGGTATCGTGATCGTTTCGGGAAATTCGGACCCTCGCTTGCCCCGCAAAATATCGGCCATCACCCGAGAGCCGGGGCCGGCGTACACCTCACCTTGATTATTTTCTGCGATCGGGGGCAATTCTACAAAAGGCGCATCCGGCTGACTCAAATAACTTGCCGCCGTCAATATCTCTAATGTCACGGGTTCCGTCCCCGGATTGTAAACCAAAATCCCCAAATATAATGTCCGCAAATCCCCCGGTTCGGCGGGTTTGGCGACGTGGTGGGCAAAAATATCGAATCGCCCGTCCAGGGGAAAATTGAGGTGGGCCGTCGGTTGGCGTTTCCCCCGGGGCGAAAAGGTGGAGAGCAAAATTCCTTCGGACAGGACCAGTTCGGGACTGTTGCTGTTGAAAACGGGGATGCGATCGAGTTCTCCGGGCAGGGGGCGGACGTCGCGGGGTTCGGTAATGACGGGGGATGGAACTTGGGCGAATAGGGCAGGAGGCGTAAACGGCGATAGAAACATGGAGGCAAATTGATTCTGGATATCTGGATGATTATCAGATTTTTTTAGTCAAATAGTAAATTGTCTTCGAGCAACCGGGCGATCAGGGCGGCCCGGGTATTGACGCCCAATTTTCCGAACATCCGCCGCAGGTGGGTCGCCACCGTCCACGGGCTGATTCCCAACTGTTTGCCGATGATTTTATTGGGCAAACCTTCGGCGATCAGTCGGGCGATTTCTTGCTCTCGATTCGTGAGGTTGATGGCGGGATCTTCCGACGGGGAGCGACGGCGCACCAAATAATAGCGATCGCCGTCAATTTCGGCATCAAAAAGCACTTCATCGATCGCCTCATCGGTCTGTTTCAAAAGTTTTGCGGAAACTGAGGTTTGATTTTGATTCAGGAGAGATTTCAACATTTCGTGGAATGTCATCGCCTTACTCCGGTTAATGGTTTTTTGAGTAGTCGTCACCCCGATTCAATGAACTTTATGATGGCAGAATATAGCGGTTATCGATTTGCTGCGATACGGTTCGATCCCCCTAAATCCCCCTTAATAAGGGGGACTTGAAGTTGAAATCTGTATCGCCAGGACTGGAAAATTGCTGTATCTGCTCTGTCATTAGCGTCGCCACTGTTCCAAAATATAGGAATAGAACCAGTCGAGATCGACCCGTTTCATCATTTTAATCCTCCGACCTCCGGATTGTAAAACGATCCGGCCCTGACTTTCGCCCTGAGTGATTACGCCCGTTTCCAGGATTTGTAATTCATAGCGTTCGGGAGCTGCCAAATATGCAGTCGCCAGCACGTCCCAGAAGTAGTAATCTTGGGACATGGCGATCGCATAACACTGTCCGGCTAAATCGGAGAGGGGATACCGTCGCTGTCGGCCGAGTTGGCGGATCAAGTCGGAGGTCAGCGGGACAGTGTTGGTGATGTCGAGGGCACAGAGGACGACGGGAATCTGGGTTTCCCAAATTTGCGCGATCGCGAACGGGTCCCAGTAGGCATTCCACTCGGCCGAACCGTCTTGTCCGGGTTCGATGTCTTTGCCGACGTTTCCCGGTACGCTGAGGGCCCCTCCCATCCAGACAATCTTCTCGATGTTCGATTCGATATCCGGAGCAATTTTCAGGGCTTCGGCCACGGTGGTCAGGGGGCCCGTGACCAGCAGGGTGACGGGTTCGGCCGCGTTTCGGACCGCCTCGGCTAAAAATTCCTGTCCGGGTTCTGGGGCGAGGGGGGTGGCGATCGCATCCCGCTCATTTAAAATGGGCAGGTGATCGACGACGAAACAATCCCGTCGGAACCGGCCGGGAAAGGGATTCACGCCCCGAACCGTACTTTCGGCGACGGTGACATCAGTTTTCCCCATCAGATCCAAAATCTTTCGGGTCGCACTCACTGCCGGTCCGATGTAGCAGTCGGCGGGGGTGACGACGACTCCCAACGGTTGCACCCCGTCCATCGTCATCAGCAAAACGGTGGACAGGAAATCGTCAACGGCCCCGTCGTGGTCTAAGATTACCGGCAATTTGGACATGGGTGATGGAGAGGTTTCTGTTCGACGTTGTTATTTTATAGGGGAAGAATGGGAGAATATGCAGGTCGGGGCGTTTCGGGAGGAGATTTCGTCCATGTCCGATCGGGGTCAGATGCTGTCACAAAAGAGCGATCGCCTGGGGAAACTGGCGGCGCGATCGCTCGATACGTTAGAATCCCTGTTGCAGGATCGGGAGCTCTGCTTGCGGGAACGGGCCGCGATCGGCCTGAAAATTTTGGAGTTGGCGGGGGAAAGTCCGCCACCATCTCCCCCCAAGGATTCGCAATTTCTGCCGGGACGGTTCGTCCGCATCGAAAATTTTCTCTCCCCCGCCGAGAACCGACAAATCTTAGAATTGGCGATCGCGAATCAAAGTCAATTTGTCGCCTCCACGACCACGGGGGATGTCGCCAACTACCGGGAATCTTCTATCCTCTATGCGACCCACTTTCCCGACTATTATCAATTTTTCCAAGACCGCATTCTGCACACCCTCCCCACCGTCCTCTCAAAATTAAACCACCCCCGCTTTTCGGTGGATCAGGTGCAGATGCAACTGACGGCCCACCACGACGGCGACTATTACAAAATCCACAATGACGCCAGCAGTGCCAAGACCAAAACCCGCGCGATCACTTACGTTTATTATTTCCACCGATATCCGAAAACTTTTTCCGGCGGGGAGTTGCAACTTTACGATACGGAATGGCGCAACGGTTCGGCATCGGCCGGGGAGCGATCGACCATTATCGAGCCGCGCAACAATAGTATCGTCTTTTTTAACAGCCGATGTCAACATCAAGTCCTGCCGATCCGCTGTTCGTCCGGGCAATTTGAAGACGGCCGCTTCACCCTCAACGGCTGGCTGAGAAGGACAATTAATAATTAATAATTAATAATTCTATTAAATTTTGGGGGTTGGCTTTCCGAAAATTTGTGGGGGCGGGATCGGTCTTTGGGGATGGGGCGTTCAGTGCTTGGGGATTCTTAACCTGAAGATTATCCGATCGCGTGCCCTTTTGATTTATAATGCGCCCAATCGCTTTTTGAGGAGCTAAACGATGGCAACCTTAACTGTTTGGAAATATAATAGCGCCGACGGCGCCCAAAATGCCCTGAATAAGCTGAAGGAACTGCAAAAACAGCTTTTGATTGAAATTGAGGATGCGGCGATCGTCTATTGGCCGCAAGGTCGCAAGAAGCCCAAAACCACTCAGGCTGTCGATCTCGTCGGCGCGGGGGCCTTCGGCGGCGCGTTCTGGGGGTTGCTGTTCGGCCTGATTTTCTTCGTGCCCCTGTTCGGAATGGCCGTCGGCGCGTTGGCGGGGGCGCTGTCGGGACATTTCACGGATTACGGCATCGACGACGATTTTATCAAAGATGTCCGCAACCAAGTCACCGAAGGGACTTCCGCCCTGTTTTTGTTGACGGGTAAGGTGACGATGGATAAGGTCGAGGAAGCCTTCAAGGACGAAGAAAAAGGTCAATTAATTAAATCTAATTTGACATCCGAACAAGAAGCAAAATTGCGCGAAGATTTCGGAGACGAATAATTTCCATCTCAACAACGTCGGGGCGATCGCTCCGGCGTTTTGTCAAATCATTTTTCTCGATGGAGGGGGATTCAATATGTGGATCAAAGTGACCGATGAGGCGACGTACCTGATGAATGGCGATCGCCACATCGAAAAAGTGACCGGAAATGTGGTGGTGGAACGGGAGGGAAAAAAAATTACCATTCAAAATTTGCCCCGCCAGTGGTTCGTTTCGGAATCCCTCAACGTGGTCGTCGAATTGGATGCGGTGGAAGCGGACGTGCCGGAAATGAGGCCGATGTGAATTTCCGGGAGTTGGAGCGATCGCATCGGGATTTGTCAGCATCAAAACTGAGTCATTTTTGAGCTGCGATGGTTCTGGCAGATTCCGACCAATCCAATAATATCGATGTCGTTCAGTTGTTATTGTCATCGAAGGGCTGTCCGTAAATAAATCCATTTCCTGCCGTCCCCAGAAAGACCCGTCCAAATACATTCATGTCGCCCGTAATCACTCGACTTTTTTCAAAATAACCCATCGGATAATCGGCAATTTGAACCCAATTTTCGCCCAAATCTGTCGAGCGAAAAACGCCGGTTTCGCCGTCGATTTTACCTTGAATAAAGACGGTGGGTTGAGTGGTATCCGGTGCGGCTTTTCCAAAACCGAGAACGTTCGCTTCCTCGACGGCAACTTTGACAAAATCTTCTCCGAAATTGCTGGAACGGTACAAACCCTTTTCGCTGAGACTCACCCAAACCTCGCCCGCCATACCGGGTGCCGTTTTGACATTGGCACCCTGCCAGACCCCATCCGGTAGGGTTTCATTGACGATTTTCCAAGTTTCGCCACCATCGTCGCTGCGAATCAAACGTCCGCCGACATGGTGATAAATATAGAACGTTTCCCCGCGAACGGGATCGGCGGCCAACGCCTGCTGTCGGTTCCACAGATGAGTATGGGCGCCGCCCCCAATTTCTTCCCGTTCAAAGAAGGAAATCCGTCGCCAAGTCTTTCCTCGATCTCGGGTAAAATAGGGCGGTTTACCATTGCTGGGTTGCCAAACAATATTATTAGTATCAGTTGCAGAAACTGCAATATTACCGAATATTAAATCTTGGGGATGAGTTCCATTTTGAATCGAAGCAAAGTTGCTCCAAGTTCGGGCATAATTTGGCGAAAAGCCCGCCCGCATTTCCTGGGGATTGTGATGACTGGCTCCCACAGAAACAATAAAATTAGGATGATTGCTGCTGTAAGCTAAACTGGTGGTTGTAATAAAATTGCCATTCCCATGATTTTTGATCGGTGGAGAACATAAAGATTCATGGCGAAATCCGTCAAAGTCTGCGATCGCCGTGATCGGAGCGTCTTCTCCTGGGGTGCTGATAGCATCAAACGCAACGGTTTCTTCTAATCCGTTAACTGTAGCAGACCAATTGACGCTGCGATCGTTACCATTTTCTGTTTTCCAAATCCCAATACCATTGGTGAGCCAAACTTGACTCGAATCAAATGGAGAGACTGCAATACCTCCTGTCAGGCTATAGAAAATCCACTCCGGCCACCAAGAGAGTCCGTTGAGTTGATTGTTGAGCGCGATCCAGTTTTGTCCCCCGTCGTCTGACCGATAGATATCATTGGGTGTCATGGGATAAGTCACGACAAAAATTCGGTTTGGCTGATTGGGAGCGAGTGCGATCGCAGAATAGTTTCGCTCTAATTTTGGCGTGATATCTTGCCAGCCTTCCCGAGTCAATTTCCAAACTCCTCCGCGCGGATCTTGTTGACTGCGATAAAAAGTTGTAATCAACTCACCACTAGGATTGACAACCGCCTGTTGGGGAATGAGTTCTTTTGGAGGTCCCCCGGAAAGATGCTGCCAGGTTTCTCCCCCATCAGTTGTCCGGTAAATTCCTTCACCGGAAACACCCGCATAAACCACCTTTGTTCGATTGTCAGTTAGACCTGAAAAAGGGTCAAAAACAACAGAAGTGACTCCCGCTTGCTTGTCAGTGTCAGAGTTGGGTTGACCGATGGGGACAAGCTCGGGATTAATTTGATTCCAAGATGTCCCCGCATCTGTACTTCGCCATAACCCATTCAAGCGAGAACCAAAGTAGATCATATCACTATTATTGGGATCGACCGCCAGCCGTTCTCCTGTCCAACGCCACGGCTCGTTTCCTCCCATCGGTAAGGATAGGTCTAAAGTTTTCCAAGACTCCCCCCGATCTGTAGATTTGAGTAAAACTCCTGAAACAAGCTGTTGTTGTGAACGGGTATAACCGCCGATTGCAATGTAAACAATATTTGGGTCATTCGGATCGAGTGCGATACTCTCAACATGATCGTCGGATACATTTTGAGGAACTGAATCAGCACTTAAAAGTTGCATCCAGCTTTGGTTACTGGGATTCCAACGAAAAACCCCGCCGACATCTGTACGGGCATAGATGAGATTGGGTTCGCGAGGATGGATGACAATACCTGTCACAAATCCACCCGCTCCAATTTTGACCGGACTCCATTCATAACGTTCACCTATGGAAGTGCTAAATATTGTTTTTTCCGAGGAGGGATTGCAGGATTGAAGAGTTGATGCTTCTTGCCAGAAAAATTTGATAAAAAAGACGGATAGTAAACCTAAAGCTCCCACACCGAAGTAGAAAGCTTTTCTTGGGGATGTTTTTTTCATTGCCATCAATTTCACTGAATCAACGATTCTTTCATTATCAAACCAATTTAAATATCTTTAAATTTTTGTCTTTTCAATAAAGGTTAATAGAGAGCGAGTCGTACATTACTGGTAAGGGTACAGTATAAATTTCAGCCCCCATCTGTCAGTCCCATGAAATACGACCAAAAGAGACTGAAAATATGATCTATAATTTACCAGGTTAGTGAGTTACATCTGGCTGGGAAAAGAGTAGGGAGTAGAAAAGAAGTTTTTACCATTACCCATTCCCTCCAAGACTAACAGTGGTACCTCACCAACTCGAAAAACGCCATATGCAGTTTTGGGATAAAATTGAGCGATCGATCGGCTATGATTCAAAACTTTGTGATTAAATTTAATACTCTTTTGCGTATATCTTTTGAAGTGAAACTTTTTTGAATATAAAACCACGCAGCTTTTTGAGATATATTAAGTATAGGACCTAAATCTTGAAGCTTAGGTTTTTTTCCGGATAGAGAATAACCTATATTCAGCATATCTTGACCGGCTACTTTTTCACAAAGCCAAATTTCTGCATCACTTAAACTTCGTTTACTTTTTCCTTGAAAGGATGAGTTATTTCCAAAATCCTTCAAATCAACATGAGAAAAATTGGCACTCATGAAATCACCAACCTTAGCCATAGTTTCATTTGTTTGTTCGATTAATTCTTCATAAAAAACCAACAAAAACTGCTCGGGTTTCAGATCTTTCCAAGTATGGTATGTGTGAAGAGAGGCTTTCCAAGCCATAGATTGCAAGATGGGATGGTAGCGATTAGTATCGTGATATCCATTAGAAGTTACATACTTATAAGAACGAATAACAGAACGAGGATCTCGCATCAAAAATATAAACTTGGCATCCGGAAATTTATCAAGTAACTTATCAATATGCAAATAGTCTTGAGGTGTGTTGTATCCCCAAATCTTTTTGCCGACTAAATTGGCACTAAATTCCATAATACTTGTTAAAATTGTAGCCCAGTTCATATCAGCTTGTTCGCCACATTTTATGGCATAACTTTCTAATTCTCGTTCGTCTGATTCAGAAAGCATTAGTCCACACTCTATTGGTGGAGAATCCGGACGTTCAACTCTTCCTTTAATTAATTTGAGAATATATTGGGCAAAATCTCGATTGAGATGGGAATCATTTTCATTAAAACCACCGAGAGATTCTACATACTGTAAATAGTAGAAATCATTGACAATAAATAGATCTTGACTTTCATTCAACAACCGTGTAAATAAAGTCGAACCACTCCGTGGCATACCGACGACGAATAAAGGACTCGTTGCTTTCTCGCTTTTTTTCATTAGTTCTCAAAAATGAACGACAGACGGATATCAAAAGCTTATATGGCGTTTCTATTGATGGTGAAGTACGATTTTGGAGTCCAAATCTACTATGCTTTACAGCTTAATTCAATCCATCAAAAAAGTCAAGGATTTTCGGACTCATCAAGGAAATCGCTGACTATCAAGCTATTACGAACTTATCAATTCTCCAAACCCTAGCCCCCAGCCTTTTGAGAAGGTTAGGTTTGATCAATGTTGTTCATGGGATTAGAGCTGATTTGTCAAGAGAATCTTAGCAATACCGAATCGTCTGCCAGCACTGGATTTCAGCGATCGGAGACTCCCGGGGATATTTTTCTGGGAAGTCTCGTCACACAAGGATTTCAGCGACTGCAGAAATCAGATCTTAAGATTCAAGAGAATTTGTTAGAACTTCATTATCCTTTTCAGATCGGTAAAGGATAAAATCTTTTGAGCCTTGATAGCTAATTACTTTGGCGGGAATTCCAACAGCAACAGCGTTATCGGGTATATCTTTGGTGACAACAGCATTCGCCCCGATCGCCACATCATTTCCAATCGTAATTGCGCCAAAAATTTTTGCACCAGGTGCAATATAAACTCGATCGCCAATTTTAGGACATCCTCGTTTTTCCTGTCGCCCACCAATACCAATTGTCACCTCTTGACTTAAGTTACAATAGTCACCTATCTGAACATCACAATGAATGTAAATGCCACCTGCATGAGGAATAAAAACTCCCTTGCCAATTTCCGCACGATTGGGAATTTCCATTCCGGTCATAATTTCGACCAATTTTTGCCAAATTGCACAAAATGCTTTCAAAATCTGTCGAATTCCTGGAATATGAACTTGAGTATGAACCCAACGACTCAATCGATATTGAGTGAGCGCCCAAATTCCTTGCTTAGACAAGATGACTCGAACCCAAGAAAGGTTGTCCATATAAACATATCTATCAATATCTGCCTTCAATGCTTCCCAAAAATCCATTTTTTCCATGAACGCTATGAATTGATGAACACCTATTATTTTACTCTAAAAATTTCCCCAAAACCATATCCAATCGGGTTCGAGCATCACCGCCATAATTTGTGATATTTGTCAACAGCATTTTCTAGAGAAAAGGTATCGGCACGCTTTTGTATGACAACTGAATCAGTTGGTGAAGCGATCATTTGAAGAATAGCTTTCGCCATTTCATTCCGATCTCCAACATTCACTAAAGCACCATAACGACCATTGTCTAAAATTTCTGATGGACCACTTTCACAATTGGTAGAAACCACCGGAGTTCCAACTGCCATAGCCTCGACTAAAACATTACCAAATCCTTCCCAAGCAGACGAGAGAACCAGAACAGCAGACCGCGCCATGTAAGCATAGGGATTGGCAACAAATCCCGGAAAATCAACCTCTTCTTCAAGACCTAGCTTTGTTACCAAAGATGCTAAATTCGAGCGTTCTTCTCCTTCGCCCAAGATCATCAATCGGACTCGTTGCTGCTGTCTAACTTGAGCAAACGCATGAATTAGAGTTGGAAAATCTTTTTGTTGATTTAAGCGTCCAACCGCCAGAATTACCGGAGGTTGGTCGGGAAAAAACCAATCATGTTCGATAGGTTGTTGAGCAGTTTCAAGAAGTTCATTGGTGACAATAGGATTGTAAATAACGTGGATTTTCTGAGAGTTCAATCCAATTTTAAGTAAATCATCAGCCACACCCTTAGATACGGAAACTACTGCATCAGCCCAAGGATAAAACCATCTGACCATCAGAGGGGATAACTTTCGTTTTAGCTGAGTTGCATTTTGGGATTCTCGTGAAAGATTGTTATGAACGGTCACAATCGCTTGAGTCTTAACTTGAGCTAAACGGTGAGCAAGAAGAGCGACAACATTCGTATCTTCCAATGCAGACAGCAAAGCCACTGGACGTTCGGCTTTGAGATAACTAATCAATTTTGGCAAACCTTCCAAAAGTCTTTGTTTTTGAAAGTCAATCACCCGAACTTTGGGTGAAATTTGAGACAAATAAGGACCTTCAGCCTTTACTAAAATTAGATCGACACTCATCCCCCGGTCGGCAAAGCCACTGGCCAAGTTAATCATAACTCGTTCGGCTCCCCCTCCATCTAACGAACTTAGAAAAATTGCGATTTTCGTCATGGCTTACTTTTTCCTACTCATTTTCAAGGTTAAAAATTTGATCAAAAATGTGACAGGTTGATACGCTTTTCAGTCAAAGGTTTAAAGTTTGATAAAGCGAGAGTTACATAGAGAACCCAAAAAATTGAATTATGTTCAATCAAAGTGGTTTCCGTTTGATTATAAAGAATAATAAAGGATAGATACATGAGTGGCCACAGTCCTTCTGATATATCCGTTACACGAGCCAATACAAAAGATTTTCTGGCAACACTAACAAAACTGAATAAAAATAATAAAGTACCGATCAAACCAAAACCCAGAAATAACTCGATAAAGCCATTATGAGAATGAGGTGGAATATAAGTTGTTCCATAAACTTTACCGACATAAGCAGATTCTCCATAAACACCATGCCAGAATCCCATATATCCATATCCCAACCAAAATCTTTCTTGAATTTTATCTAGCAGAGCTGACCAAATTACTGTGCGTCCTGATAGCGTCAAATCTCGTCCGGCTGCCAATAATAATCTTTCGGCATTACTGACCAGAAATGTAAGAATGCACCCAATTATTAATGCACCGCTTAGAAAAAACGGTATTGCTTTCAAAGGATACCATCTCAAAGCTTTGAAGATAGAATGAAGTAAAACTATCAACATCAGCAACATTAAAGCTGTTTTAGAAGCAGATAAAATAACCATAAAAACAAACAAAAAAAGGAAAATTTTTTTTAAAATCCCTTCTCGTTTGCTTTTTACTGTCGTCAACAAAAAAGCTAAAAAACCCAATATCATTAAACGAGCTAAAAGATTTTTTTGAATTAATAAACCTCGCCAAGCACCAGCATGAATTCCATACTCTATTCCACTGCCTGGAAGAGCTAGAGTAAAGAGTAAATTTAATAATAATGCAACTCCCAATGCCCTGGTTATTAACTGCAATTGCTCAGGTAAAGAATAACGGGATGCCAGATATATACTGAATACCGTGGTTTCTAAAAAAGCAATTGAACGACGCTGAGTTAAAGCGGGAAAATCAGACCATAAAAAAGAGAGAAGAATCAGTATCACTAAGCCCCATATAAATCGTCCTCTAAGAACAGTTGTCAATGTCTTTTTCCATCTATCAAACAAAAAAAATAAAGCAATTAAAAAGATACCATGCTGCATGAGTGAAAGCAGAGGAGTCAGGGGATTATAGCTTAAAATTACTTCCTGTTCACCCTCTGAAGCGCTAAATAAACTTTCGGCATCTAACGAGCGAGTAAAAAAGAGCAAGGCAACAATTGTAAAAAGATGTTCTAAAGATTGAGGCAGCTTTTTTATCATTATCATTTTGTCTATCTAAATTTAATACGATAATACAAGCTTCTCAAGTAAATTTCTATTTTTTCCATCAACAATAAGCCGACAAAATATTTTTCAATCAAATGTTTATGGTCATCATTATTTGAGTTTAATTTTTGATATTTGCTCAGTCCCATAGCAAAAATATTATGAGAAAACTTGGCAATTGATGGAATGTTTTTTCTGAGGTGATACGCAGTCAAAATTTCTATTTTTGATCTGAGATTTTCGCGATCTTTTCTCATTGTATAAGCATTATTGCCGTGTATCCTTTGCAAAGCCAAGTCATTTAACAAAATAAAACCAGGACTCAATCCAAACGCCGCATATTTTAAATAATCATCACTGGTAATTCTTATTTCTTCGGGCATTGGAAGAATTTTTTGCAACAGATTACGTGAAAAGCAAAGTCCAGAAGTGACCGTACCTTTAAAGGGTATATAATTCCTGAGTTTACCACGGTTGATATGAGGTCTGACATCATAAACACCTGATACGCCTGTATGATTTATTGTTTCGCCATATTTTGATAAATCCTGAGTTACATAAGTCAATGGATGAAAACACCATCCAATCTCTTGATGCTTTTCAAAGCAGCCAACAATCTGTTCAACCTTTTCTGGTAAAAATACATCATCGGCATCAAGAAAACAAATGATATCTCCTTTGCTTTGGGCAAATCCAAAATTAAAAGCAGATGCTTGACCACCATTTTCTTTAAATATTGGAATAATGTTATCATGATAAGCTTTGATGATTTCGTGTGAGTCATCTGTCGAACCATCATCAACAACAATAATTTCCACATTGGGATAGGTTTGACTTAATACACTATCTATCGCTTCGGATACAAAATGACCGTAGTTGTAGTTATTTATCAGAATACTAACCAAAAATTTGTCTTTCATAATTCGTCAATTTAAAGTGGAAGGTGAGGCAACTCAATCCATTGAAATCCAGTGGCTTGATTTATTGTTTCCAATGACCGAGATCTTGATTCAATATATTTTCCAACTTTATCACTTCTTCCCGAAATTCATCAACCAACTCGGAACGAAAAGTGGGCATTAAAGGGTGTCGCTGATATTCTTTATAGTTCATCTTTCGGATCGCATTTACAATGCCAATTTTTTTTAATCCGACCGCCTTTTTGACCCTGTTAATTACATTTAAAAAAGCGGGTGGTGTTTGGTCTGTCAGTCGTGCAAGCCAAGCATTTTTATATTTTTTATTGGCGTTGATTCGGGGAAAATCACTTCTATTGTCTGAGGGGACTTCTAGAAAGGATAGAACTTCTTCGTAAACACATTTTGTTGATTTTTGGAAATCATCAAATAATATAATTTTAACCTGTTCAGGGCTAAAAAAAGATAGTAGTTTCTCAACTTGAGAACCGAGTTTTCCAATCATGCGATATTGCAATGCTTGTGAATTTTTAGCCAAGGGAGGAAGATGTTCTCCTCTTTGCCTTGCATCTTGTAAACGCCAAGCTTTTTCAAAGTCAACTTCATTCTCATCTTGATTAAAAACGAGCTGAGAGTGATAAGAGTAAACCACATCTACGGGATTACGAAGCATGACTATGATTTTAGCATCAGGCTTATAATGGTATATTTTTTCAATCGCTGTCGCCGAACATAAATAATGAACAGATGCTTCTCCAATTGCTAATTTTCCATCTGCATCCTCAAATAAACTTAAATACTGTTCCCAAGTTTTGATATCTGGAAGTTGAAATTCTTCGGCAAAAAAACGAGGTTCTTTCGGTCTTGAAATATAAATATTTGGATGTTCGCTGAGATAATTACTCAGAGCAGTTGTTCCACATTTCGCAGCTCCGACGATGAAAAAGTTGGGTTGATTCATAATTTGGCATTACTCCGCTATTTGATCGTCAAAATGGTCGAATTTATTTTCAATCTTTTGTAGGCAAATACTGCCAAAATAGCATTCCAAACAACCATGCTAATTGCTGTTGCTGTTGCTGCCCCCTCAGCGCCCCACCCTGGTATTAGTATAACATTTAAAAAGATATTTAGCAAGGCACTAATTGTTACCCCTAAAGCTGTATCGCGCTCGTGACCTGTCATCAACAAAAGCAGGGCTACTGCACCCGTGGAAGCATTGATAAGCTGTCCCAAGGACAAGATATTCATAGCAGTTTGTCCTCGAACAAATTCCGCTCCAAAAAGAAGCAAAAACCATTGGCCAAATATCATTAATATGAGTGCAATTATTAAGGCAGAAACAAAGGCTATTCGACAACTATTAGAAACGATTTGCTGTAATCGCTTGAGATTGCCTCCGGCATACAAGCTGGCAAAATTTGGAGCCAATGCTGTGTTAATTGCAATTAATACAAATGAAATCAACCCGGCACCACGGTTCGCTACTGTGTACAGTCCCACGGAGTCAGAGCTTTTTAAAATCCCCAACATCACCGTGTCTGTTTGGTTATTAATTAGATACATACCGCCTATAAGTAACATTGGAAATGCACTTTTGATCCACTGTTTTTTATGATATTTTGGAACGGCATTCTTGATATTTTTGGGACAGCAATTCTGGAGAAAAAACAAGCCTGCTGTGTAAGTTAATAGATTCGCCAATAAATAAATAATCATTGCATAGAATGCCGTCAAACTTTGATTATAAATAAAATATATTACACTTAAACTAGCGATCAATAGGGTCGGCCGAATTAGCATTTCTGGGACTTGCCCAATAACAATGTGACGCAGTGCTTGCAGAGTTGATTGTCGGAGTCTTGAAAGGGCTATGAATGGCAATGAAATCATAGCCATCACAAAAACGGGTAATTGGCTTGGATTGGATGTTAGTGTTAACCCCCAGGCAATTAAGGATGTCAGTACAGCCCAACCAGTGGCATTCAATAAAACCACACGATTTGACCAATCAATTAAGCCTTTTGCTAGATTGAAGTTGGATTGAGTTTGATACATGGCTACTTCCCGAGTCACCAATCCTTCCAATCCAAAAACTGCTGGAATGACTAACAAATTGACCCAGGCTGTAGCATACATATAACTTCCAAATTCTTGGAAACCCAAAACACGGGCCAGAAGTACACTATTGGCATACAGCAAGAAAGCATTGATAACTTTGATACCAAAAGTCCCCGTTGCAGCTTTGATCAAAGATTTTTTTAAACTATTCGTTGAGCTGGTATTTTGCAAGTTTGATCGAATTTTATTTATAAATTTAATCATAAGTTTGATTTGCTTTGTTTTTAAAAATGTTGGTTACATTAAACCGAAATTAAAAGGCAGTTTAAAATGAATGACACTTTTATTATCGGGATGGAATATTTTCTTCATTCTGTATCTGGGTTGTCGCCACATTCGTATCGTTTTTAAAATAATCTTTTGTATAGTGAAAGTAACTATCTGGCTCGTTCTCAACGATCACGCCATTCGTGACCAAGCCCAAAACTTTTTGGCCGGATTTCATCAGTAAATCTTTGGCGGCGATCGCACTCACACTATCTATCACTTTCGGCCTTGAAACCAAGAGCATACCATCACTTTTTTTGCCCAAAGTTAAAGCATCTGCCACCATTAATAGGGGAGAAGTATCGACGATAATAAAATCATAAATTGTCCGCAGATCTTCGATCAAGCTATTCATCCGTTGAGATTCGAGAAGCGCCAATGAGTTGGGGGGAACCACTCCGGAAGTCAAAATATCCAAACAGCGATCGACCTGCTTAACTGCATGATTGAATCCGACCTTAGTGACGATCACATCACTCAATCCCACGTCATTTGTTAAATTCCAAATGTGATGTTGCTGAGGATGATGTAAATCGGCATCAATTAGTAAAACTTTACTCCCCACTTGAGACATGGCCGCCGCCAAATTGGCTGAAACTGTAGATTTACCTTCTTTGGACACGGCGCTCGTAACGACTATCAAGTTAAGTTCCCGGTCGGGACTGATAAATTTAAGATTGGCTTGTAGCATTCTATATGCTTCGCTGATCATAGAGTGAGGAGCATTTCTCACTTGATGCTCGGGAGCAACGAATTCCGATCGCATACCCGGAAGGGCAACTTTCTTTTTTGAATTTGGAATCATCCCCAACAAGCTGTAGGAGTTAAATAGAGTTCTCAACTCTTTACTCGTTTTGACCGACCGGTCGAGTAGTTCCAAACAAAAAGCAACAATTACATACAAGGCTGCACCCACTACAATTCCCATCGCTACGATGACTTTTTTGCTGGTCGAAACCGGATATTGTGAAATAATAGCTGGACTAATAATTTCGGCATTTCCTACATTTTGATTTTCGGCAATTTGAACCTGTTGTAAACGATCGACCAAGATCGTATAGGTAGCCTGTGCCGCCTCCACATTTCGTTCGAGTTCCCGTTGAGCTTGTTCCAGTTGGGGCAACCTTTCGGCTCTTTGTTTTCTTTCTGCACGGATCAGATAGAGAGATTCAAGCTGTTTTATCAACCCCCTAAGTTCCGTTTCCAAAGCAACGAATTTTCCGGCTAAATCTTTTTCTAATTCACCCATCGAAAAGCTGTTTGGGGCATCGTTCTGATTTCTCGTCACGCGATCGACTCGATCTCTCAGAAGTTCTTCAAAAGCTTTTTGTTGATTTTCAAGTACGGTGATTTCCGGTGAAGTCTCTACAAAAAGACTTCTTTGAACGGCTAACTCATCTTCTATTTCCTGCAGTTTGCTCAGGGCTTGTTGTACCGATTCGGATTCACTTAATGCATTCCGCTCGATCGCTTCTTCGGCAGAAATCCCCAACTTATTTTGAATTTCGACGGTTTGAGCTAAAATCTTTTCGATCTGAGTTTGGGTGGTCTCAATTTGAGTATCTAGTTGCTCAATTGTTTGCACTGCCAACAAAGATTCTTGTTCCAAGTTAACAATATTATTTTTTTCCTTAAATCGACGGAGTGCTTCCTCCGCTTGCAAGAGTTCTTGCTCGTTTCTGGGAAGTTGTTGGTTGATAAACTCTCGTGCAGCAGCCGCTTCGGCTCGATTGACCAGCAGGTTATTTTTGATATATACTTCCATTATTTTATCGACTACCGCACTGGCTTCTTGGGGTTCCGAACTGGTGTAAGAAACTGTCAAAACGTCAGTTCCGGGAATTGCCTTTACTCCCAACTTTTCCATAAAGTTTTCATAGATCATCGGTTCACCCTCTTTTGTCACCAGGTTGAGTGATTCGATGGTCTGGTTGACAATTGGACTTGAACGGAGTACCTCTACTTCGGTGTCCAATGGGGTGTCCTGCATATTCAGAGAGTCTAACGTGCCAATTTTCTCTCCGGCTTCTGTCAGTAATGCAGAAGTGGGATTTTGTTTTTTCAAGCGCAACTTACCGTAGGCCGCATATTCTTCTTCTGTCGATAAGGCTGAATATGTGGCCGCTCCTACAGCCAAAAACCAAACGATTGTTGCGGGCAACCAGTGTCTTTTCAGAATGAGCCAATATTTTTGAAGGTCGATTTCTTCCGGATAGTCTTTTTGATCCATAATCTAAATATTAAAATGGTTGACAATTCTCATTTTTCCGAAAACAATAATGTTGATGAGTTAAAGTGTTTCCTTGCCTCCGTCCGACTTAGTTTTAATGACTGATTGTATTTTTGACTGCCATTTCATTACGGTCATACTTTTTCGCAGACTGCTCGTAGATGTCAGACAAAAATACGCAATATCTTTTGATATCTAAATCCTTGGCTTTCTCTCGGCTGGCTTTCCCGATACGCAGCCTTAAGGACTCATTCTCAATTAAAGTTTGCATTGCACAAGCGAGTTTTTGAACATTTCCCGGCTCAACGAGAAGACCCGTTTCTTGGTCTGTAATAACTTCGGGAATTCCACCGACAGGAGTGGTGATGCACGGCAGTTCCCAACTCATTGCTTCTAGCAGTGCCATGGGCAAACCTTCTTGATAGGACGGCAAGAGAAATGCCTGTGCTTGAGATAATAAATCATCCCGTTGTTTCTCATCGATCCAACCGGGAAATTTGACATGATTTTCAATTCCCAATTGTTTGGCTAACTGTTTTGCCGCCTCTTCTTCCCCAGTTCCAGCCAGTACGATCTGTACTTGGTTTTGTTGGTCAATGGGTAAAGAAGCAAATGCATTCAGTAAGTCGTCAATTCCTTTTCGTGGAGTGATTTTACCCAAAAATACAAACTTTAATGGATGACTGCTGCTGCGATTGGGAATCCGAGATGGAATCGTAACCGGATTGTACATTCGGATGACTCGGTCGGGAGCCAGGTGACAATTTTTGATATAGAACTGTTTCCAACTCTCCGACAAAGCGATGACATAGTTACACTGCTGAAACATCCAGTTGACTGCCCGTTTAATGGGTTTTGGTAGTTCCTCATGGAACTGGGTAAATTCTGCCCCATGAGTATGTAAAATAATGGGTTTTTGATACGCCAACGAAATCAAAATAATTATCGATTTGCGAAGGACACTTCCTCTTTCAGAAATATGAATATGAACCAAGTCTACTTTTCCACCAATCAGTTGCCACAAGAATGCCATCAATGCTTGTGCAAAATTGGTCAAGCGATTGGCATCTTTGCCATTCCAGGTTGATATGTACTGGATTTCTATTGACTCGGCAACGTTTTCTCGGATCAATTTTGATACTTTACCCATGCCTCCCTTTTCATCGGGGTTTGGTCCAAGCATGGCGATCCTTAGTTTTGGCATGATAACACACAGAATAGATGAGTAAAATTGAGAATTGGGTCAGCTAGATCTGACTCGGTGATGAAATCAGCGTGACCGCGCTGATCTCTCTTTTAATTTTTTTTAGATCCCTGAAGTCAGTTCGTTGAAGGGGGCTGTGAAAAATCTTAGATGCACCAGGCGTGAATTGAGCGTAAAGCCCGAATTTAATTATAAAGCGATCAAGTGTCAACTGTCAATATTGGGGACGATCGCCTGCAAGTTGTGAAGGTTGGAAAGCCGATAGGAAGGCTTTGTTGCCCGAACAAACTCGAGACCGGCCATCAGATTGATAGCACATTATCGAGAGCTTTTGTCCGGGGATATGGGCCGAGGGGATAGCCTGACATTTAAATCTATTGCCGGAAAATCTGTCATTTTTTCGGGAAAAAATGCGACTTTTGAAGAGACTGAGCCTGGTTTGGAGCGGTTTTCGGGTCGGGCTCGTGGAATCCGACCGGCCAATTTTTGTGGAGACCCCGGTTCCGCAGCACTGAGAGTCAGCCCGAGGACTTCGGGCCGGGTTCCCGGTCTCGGAATGGCTTGTAAGGAACCGCGATCGCCGCCGAACCTCCAGTGGATTGGCGATCGAGCGCTTCTCCGTCCGGGTTGAAATGCCGACTGTCGGGGCTTAGTATAATTATAAAATCCGTGATTGAGCCCCCAAAAGATTGTGAATGAGCTGCTGAGTTTAATACTTGTCATCCTCGCCTTCGGGTTGGCAATTCCGATCGCCGTTCTCTGGATCGAATGTTGCGTCGCCTTCTTCGCGGGTTCCGATCCCACATCCGCCCCCGACTCCCCGGAACCGAGGATTTCGGTATTGATTCCGGCCCACAATGAAGCGCCGGTGATCGGGGCGACCTTGACCGGGATTATATCCCAACTGAAAGAAACAGACCAGGCGATCGTCATTGCCGACAACTGCACCGACGAAACGGCAACTATTGCCCGCGAGAAAGGTGCGACGGTGCTCGAACGCCAGGATCGGGACAACCGGGGTAAAGGATACGCCCTCGACTACGGCTTGCGACACCTGCGCCAAAATCCGCCGGAGGTGGTGGTGATGGTGGACGCGGACTGCCGGGTGGAACCGGGGGCGATCGCGACCATCGCCCGAAAAGCCCGAGAGACGGGAAATGCCGTCCAGGCCCTCTACCTGATGGAAACCCCCCCCGATCCCTCCATCAAAAATTCCATTTCCGCCTTTGCGTTTTTAGTGAAAAACTGGGTTCGCCCCCTGGGGTTGGCGCGGATGGCCGGACCGTGCGTCCTGACGGGGACCGGCATGGCCTTTCCCTGGTCGGGGATTCAGTCAGTATCCCTGGCCAGTGGTAATATCGTCGAAGATATGCAACTCGGGGTCGATCTGGCGATCGCGGGCTACCCTCCCCAATTCACGGCCGCGGCTAAAGTCCTGGGGCTGCTGCCCACGGATGAAAAAGCCACGACGAGTCAACGCACCCGCTGGGAACACGGCCACCTGGAAACCCTGCGGACTCAGGTGCCGCGACTGCTGAAAGCCGCCGTCTCGAAGGGGCGCTTCGATTTATTCCAAATGGCGATGGACCTGTGCGTCCCGCCGCTGTCCCTGCTGGTGCTCCTGTGGGTCGGCGTGGGGGCGATCGCGCTACTGGCGGGTCTTTTGGGCTTCTCCTGGCTTCCCGCCCTGATATTGGGGGCACAAGGGCTGTTCCTGATCCTCGCCATCCTGCTGGCCTGGGGCAAATTCGGGCGATCGGTCATCCCCCTGAAAACCCTGTTGGGCATCCCCCTCTACATCCTCTGGAAAATTCCCCTCTACCTGGGATTTTTCGTCAAACCCCAAAAAGAGTGGGTGCGGACGGAACGGGATCTCACCCCTCCATCCCAATCGAAATGAAGCCAATCCTAGGGGCGCCGTGCCTTGCGCCCCTAGGATTCCCACAGACTTCGGTTAAGGGGCGATCGTTTCAGTGACCGGATTGACGACATTTTGATTCACTTCGGAATTGAGAAATGTCGATGAGGTTCCCAGAGAAAACGCAATAATAATCAGAGCAAAAGTCAACAAAACGCCGAGCCAAGATCCGCCCTCATTGTTGTTTTTGTTTTGTTTAGGTTCTGTTGCCAAATCCCGCTTAAAATCACAGGAGATACATTGGAACACAGTCTCCGATCGCTGGACGACGGTGCGTTTGCCGCACTTGGGGCATTCAATTCCTTCCTGCATGACTCTGCCTCCCGCGTTGATAGTTACACCTCGGCCCGGGTTGACCCGACCATACGTTGCCCTCCACACCAGTTATGCAGTTTTAATGCTTCTGTCCGGATTGCCATCCCATCTTTGATACGTCCAGTCTGTCCGATCGCCCCGCCACCGTCGATCGGAATAAGTTCAGGAGTTGCGAGAAACTCGGGACAGATTTGGACTGAAAAAGGCGGGAAAGTTCAGTGCCCTCTCGGTTGTGTTGTCCTACAGGTTCAAGCGCATCCATTCCCGAACTTTTTGGAAAAGAGGGGCGATCGCGCCGGACTCATTCCCAAGTTAAACCGCCGCCCCCAAAATTTCCCACAGTAACTTCACGGAAACTTTGAACAATCTGCAAGTTTTGTAACGGTATTTGTACAGATGGCGGGGGAAGCCCTTCGGGGTTGGTATCTTCTGTTACGCTGGTGATGGGGGGAAACCGAACCCGAACGGCAAGTTGAACCGACACGGCAGAGATTCGCCGACGCCCGAGATTTGCGATCGCCCTCCCCAACCCAAGCCCTTCGAGCTGACATATGAAGACCGTTCAACCGACAGACTGGCACGCCCTCCCCACCCGGGAGGTCATCCAACATCTCGAAACCGACCCGCAACACGGTTTATCTGCACGACAAGTCATGTCCCGCCAGGAAGAATACGGCCCCAACGCCCTGACCGAACGGCAGGGCGAAAGTCCGATCGTGGCGTTTCTCAAGCAGTTCAACCAACCCCTGATCTACATCTTGATCGCCGCCGGCATCATCACCGGACTGCTGCGGGAGTGGGTGGACATGGGGGTAATTTTTGCCGTCGTGCTGATCAATGCCGTCGTGGGATTCGTGCAGGAAGAAAAGGCGGTGCAGGCGATGGAAGCCCTGGCCCGGGAAATGCAGAACGAGGCCACGACGATCCGCGATCGCCAAAAACAGAGAATTTCCGCTGCGGAACTAATCCCCGGCGATCTCGTCGTCCTCCAGTCCGGAGATAAAGTGGCCGCCGACCTGCGCCTCCTGCACAGCCGCGATCTGCAAATCGACGAGTCAGCCCTCACCGGGGAATCCGTCCCGGCGGAGAAATTCCCCGCCCAACAGTTGCCCCAGGATACCGCCCTCGGCGATCGCGACAATATGGCCTACTCCTCCACCCTCGTCACCTACGGCACCGGCACGGGGGTGGTGGTGGCCACGGGCGACGGCACCGAAATCGGCCGCATCAACGAGATGATCGCCTCAGCCGAGATGCTGGAAACCCCCCTCACCCGCCAGATCGAAGCCTTCAGCCTCGCCCTGATGAAAGTGATCTTGGCGATCGCCGGACTGACCCTGGTCGTGGGGTTGCTGCGGGCCGAAACCGTCACCCTGGAAGTCGTCGAAAAAACCTTTCTAGAAATGGTCGCCCTGGCGGTGGGGGCGGTTCCCGAAGGCCTGCCCGTCGTCGTCACCATCACTTTGGCGATCGGGGTGTCGCGGATGGCGACGCGAAACGCCATCATCCGCAAACTGCCGGCGGTGGAAACCCTGGGCAGCACCACGACGATCTGTTCCGACAAAACCGGGACCCTCACCCAAAACGAAATGACCGTCCAGGAAATCCTGGCGGGGACCGGGCGGTTTGAAGTGTCCGGTGTCGGCTACGGTTGCGAGGGAAAATTCACCGGCGGGGGCCGGCTCGTCGATGCCACCTCCGATTTGGCTTTGATGGAATGCCTGAAAGCCGGATTTTTGTGCAACGATTCCCGCCTGGTGTCCACGCCAGAGGGATGGCGGGTGGAAGGCGACCCCACGGAAGCGGCTCTGATCGCGGTGGCGAACAAAATCGACGGCTCGTCCCCCCCTTGGGATGACAAATTTCCCCGCCTCGATGCCATCCCTTTTGAATCCCAGTATCAATATATGGCGACCCTGCACCAGACCGGGGAAGGTCAACCACCCGTTGCCTATATTAAAGGATCGGTGGAGCGGATACTGCCGCGCTGTCGGGACGGGTTGGACGGGGACGGGACGGCGATTCCCCTCGACAAAGGGGCGATCGAAGAAGCGGTGGGGGAAATGGCCGATCGCGGGCTGCGGGTGCTGGCCTTCGCCCGGGCCGAGTTCAGCCCCGCCACCCACTCCCTGGACCACGATCGCATCGCCGACGGGTTGACGTTTTTGGGGCTGCAAGGGATGATCGATCCGCCGCGACCGGAGGCCATCCGGGCGATCGAAGTCTGCCTGCGGGCGGGAATTCAGGTGAAAATGATCACCGGCGACCATGTGCGGACGGCGACGGCGATCGGCCGGAAAATCGGACTCGACGGCATCGACGGGGAGGGGTTTGCCGTCAGCGGACAGGAGTTGGCGAAATTGTCCGATGGCGAACTCAGGGAACTCGTCGAGCGGGTGTCGGTGTTCGCGCGGGTGGCGCCGGAACAGAAACTGCGCCTGGTGAAAGCCCTGCAGGCGGGCGATCGCGTGGTGGCGATGACGGGGGACGGCGTGAACGACGCCCCGGCCCTGCAACAGGCGGACATCGGCATCGCCATGGGGATGACAGGCACGGAAGTCGCCAAGGAGGCGGCGGACATGGTGCTCACGGACGACAATTTCGCCACCATCAAGGCGGCGGTGGAGGAGGGGCGAAGAATTTACGATAATATCATCAAAAGTATTATTTGGCTGTTGCCGACAAATGCCAGTCTGGGTTTGATTATTGTTATCGCCTCGTTTTTTGGTTTGGAAATGCCCGCGACTCCCCTACAAATTTTGTGGATCAATACCATCGCGGCGGTGTTGTTAGGGACGACGCTGGCGTTTGAAGTGGGGGAACCGGGGATTATGGAACGGGCACCGCGCCCCCCGAAAAGTCCCCTGCTGCGGCGGGCGGATGTCCAATGGATCATGGTAGTGGGCGGGATTTTGTGCGCGGCGGCATTTTGGGTTTACCACGTGGAACAGGCGAACCTCGAAACCTCGTTGGAAGTGGCACGAACTGCGGCGGTGAATGCGATCGTGTTCGGGCAGATTTTTCTATTGTTCCACTGCCGATCGCTGCGTCATTCGATGTTCACGTTGGGCTTATTTTCCAACCGCTGGCTGCTTCTGGGGGTGGCGTTGATGGTGGGGGTGCAACTGCTGTTCACCTACCTCCCCGTCATGCAGCAACTCTTTAAAACCGCCGCGATCGGGTGGGATGAATGGGGAATTATTTTGTCAGCTTCCCTGCTGATTTATCTGGTGTTGGAACTGCACAAATGGTGGCGGCAGCGCCGAAAAAAGGCGAAACTGCATCGATAACAATTTCCCCCTTTCGATAGGCGATCGCCGGGAAAATTCCCCGTAAGCTAGAGGGACACTGACGGCAGGACGGGGGACGATGCAATCCAAAAAATTGAGTTCCGGGCGATCGCGGGCGAAGTTTATCCTGGTCTTACTGAGCATTATCGCCATTATTTTGATCGTGGCATCTCTGCGGGCAACCCGCGCGGTTTCGATGCCTCTAGCCTTCGCCTTTTTGATCGCCATTTTGGTCAATCCCCTGCAAACCCGCCTCGAACGCCGCCTGCCGCAGTGGCTCAGTTTGGCGATCGTGTTGTCGGTCATCGCGGCGGTTTTGGGGGTTTTGATCGGGGCGATCGATTTGAGTTTGGAACTGATCGAACCCAAGGTTCCCGGATATATCGATCGCTTCCAACAGATCGCCGAAAATATCCAATCCGGGCTGGCAAATTACGGCTTTTCCTTTTCCCGAGAATCCGACCAGTTGAGCCAAGCGATGGGACAGGTCGTCACCCAGGCGATCGGCGGGTTGAAATCCCTGCTCGGCGCCGTCAGTTTATTGATCCTGATTTTTTCCTTTTTGGCACTGTTGCTTTTGGAAGTCAAAAAATACGCGGAACGCACCCACCGAGCCTTTCCGGAACGGGCGGGAAATCATATCATCCACGCCGTATCGAGCATGAGCCGACAGTTGCGACGCTATTTTTTGGTGATGGCATTTACCAGCGTCATCACCGGCATTTTGACCGCTTTTTGGTGTCTCATTTTGAATGTCGATTTGGCGGTCGTCTGGGGCCTCATCGCCTTCGTCCTCAATTTTATTCCCACTTTGGGATCAATCGTCGCGGTGATCGTCCCGTCCTTCGTCGCCGTCCTCTTTCACTCTCCCGGAACGGCGATCGCCACCCTGGTCGGATTGGCGGTGCTGCAAGTCGTCATCGGCAATTTTGTCGATCCCAAACTCCAGGGAAAATATTTGAAACTCTCTCCGTTTGTCGCCCTCGTTTCCATCGTCTTTTGGGGGTGGGTTTGGGGTATTCCCGGCGCCTTTATCGGCGTTCCGATGACAGCGGCGATCGTTTTATTCACCCACGAATTTGAACCGACCCGCCCCATCGCCGTGATGTTGGGAGATGCGGATCATCAATCGAAATAAAAGCGATCGCGATCAGGTTTTTTAGTCAAATCATACGGTGTATTTTTTCCACTGTTTCCGGTGAAAATAACGGTTCCCCTGTTTCCGCATGGACGCAGCCTGAAACATTGTCAATTACGATCAGCGAACCTTCCATTTCTAGGGTATAAGTGACCTGTTTTTCTCCCCAATTTTATTGCCAATCATGGGTGTACATTTCAACCGATCGCACTTTGCAAGTATTGCCACAATTCCCAATCCTCAAAATTGTCGATGACGCGGGTTGCCCCGGCTTGTTTCAACCCCCCCGGATCGTGAGTGGAGGCGACGCCGAAGGTTTCGATGCCGGCGGCGACGGCCGCGCGAATTCCCGAGGGGGAATCTTCAAAAACAATCGCCTCTGTCGGGGAAACATCCAGGCGATCGAGGATAGTTTTATAGGGGGCAGGGTCGGGTTTTCCGACACCCACCTCTTCGGATAAAATGACGTGCTCGAAGCGATCGCCCAACTTTAGAACCTCCAACATAAACACGGCATTTGCCCGGGGCGCGTTGGTGACAATTCCGGTTTTCAATCCCTTTTTTTCGATCCAAGCCAACAGTTCCATCAACCCCGGCAGCGGTTCCAAACCGAGGGCAATTTCCCGAAATCTCGCCTCCTTGCGATCGGCCAGATCTCGCCCCTCTTCCGGGGTGAGTTGGGGGAGAATATCCCGGACGATATCGGGGTTGAGGCGGCCGCTGATGCGGGCGTTATAAAATTCCGGATTGAGTTTCATACCGTAATCCGACAGGACATCCACCCAGGTTTGATAGTGGAGGGGGTCGGTGTTGGCGAGGGTTCCGTCGAGGTCAAAAATAATGGCGGTGAGCATCAGATCGATTATCAAATTACCGAGCAGCGTAGCACGGCCATCCTGGCCGTGAGCCCCCGGCTGGAAGCCCGGGCTACTCGTTGTTAAGTGCGGTTTCGATTATACTGATTTCTTCGTCGGTGAGGTTGTAAAGTTGATAGACGAGGCGATCGATTTCTCGTTCCTGTTCCCTGACGTCGGCGTTGGGATCGGTTTTTTGCGATCGAGGATTTGTCGGACGAGTTTTTCGATTTGTTGACTTTGTTGGGGGTATTTTTTGCGATCGGGGATGGGGATTTTGGAAACATATGTCGGCTTAAATTCATAAAATCCATTTTGCTTAGAAGGTGCTTGTTGTTTAATAAAAAAACACATTGAAGCGGAGTTTAAAATTGCCAGAGTATAATCAATATTTTTGTCAATCACAATTGACGTTTTATCATTACTAAGTTTCTCAGAAAAATCCATTGAGTATTGAACATCTTGGGCGAGTGCAGGGATAATAATTCTTCTGATTTTAAATTCATCCCAATATTGACAAGAACGCAACTCCCAAAAATATTTTCCCTGATCGCACCGTGCAATTAATTGTTTTCGATACTGATTCATCCAATTCCAAATAGCCGGGTAAGTTTTCGCAAAAATAGCCTCAGCTTCTTTGTCAAATTTGTCACTCCAAGGATGATTCTTGTTTTCCGAAGATTCAATTTTGATTAAATACTTTTCTGCAAATTGAACGACCCACCGTTTGACATCACGACCTCGAAGGTATGGCTTCAACACCTCCTCCGAAGACGGATGTTCTGCAATAAGACGATCGCGGGTTTCTCGATCCACCACAAACGCCTCATTCAATCCCGTCAAAATCCCACGATAAAACCGTCCGTTGACATACTCACCCAGAGGCGTTCCGGCATTCCGCAGCTTCTCCAACAACTGCAACACCTCCGACGACTCCAGACGCCAGCCATCCCGCTTCAACTCCGCCTGTGGCATGGTAAAACTTTCCGTTTTCCAGACTTGTAAAAAATCACCCAAATCGCGATTCTGTTCCCAAGTTAAAACTCGGGTTCGATGTTCCTTCGTCGGTTCCCCCCGTTTCGCCAATAAAATACTCGGATAAGCGATCGCCTTAAAAACAGGTGCATCGCCGAAATCAATCACCTGAAGTAAACTCGTGCCACTGGCGAGATAATTCCGCAACTTTTCACCGTAACCCGCCCGAAAATATTTATTCGAGCAAATATAACTCAAAATTCCCCCCGAACGAAGGATCTTGATCGCCTTTTCAAAGAAAAAGACAAATAAATCTGCCGTTCCAGTATAGCAATAATATTGTGATTTTAACTTATCTTTAATCGGTTTAATTTTTTCCTGCCGAACGTAGGGCGGATTGCCAATTACAATATCAAAATTCGCCACATTAAACATCCACTCGGGCGCAAAAAATGGGGCGATCGCCTCTTGGTCGTAGGGATTCCAACTCGCCAAAGAATCCGCCACCGAACCGGGCAACCCCACGGATTTCAACGCCTGTCCGATTTCCCCCCGCAACTCGGCATCGCGATCGCGATATTTCTTTTTAGTGGCGGGCGTTTTAGCCGTAAAATGTTTCTGTCGGACGATCGCCAACTCCTTCTCTTTTTCCACAACCTCCGTCGGACGCAAGCCGGGACGTTCCAAGGAAATCAGAGTATTGGCAGCCACAAACTTCGTCTCCAAGTTCGGCAACGGTAAAATCCCCCGGTTGGGCAAATCCTCCGTCGTCTCCTGTTCCACAATCAAAGAAACAAAACATCGCAACTTGGCAATTTGTACGGCGATGGGTTGAAGATCGACACCATAAATACAGTTTTGAATCAAAAACAATTTTCGCCCGTAGTCCAAATTTCCCCGCTGGAAGGATTCCTCAATATCGGCGATAGCGCGATCGCGAATTTCCGGGTCGGGAATTCGTTCCGCCTGTTCGATTTGTCGAGCTTTCCAGCGTTCGTTACCTGGATCGAGCCGTCTGAGCAAAAACACCAATCGCTGCAAAATTCCCATCGGAAACGCACCGGAACCGCAGGCCGGATCGAGCACTTTGACCGTATCGATCGCCTCGATCAGCGCCACGATTTCAGCCTCGGAAAAATGGGGAGATTCCGCCCCGTAATCGAACAACCCCCGCAGTCGCCCCTCCAGCGTAGCACGGCCATCTTGGCCGTGAGATTGACCGTCATCGGACAGGCTGGAAGCCTGGGCTACGCGGGAAGCTTGGACGATGCGGGGGTGGTTGAGGAAGTGGGCGATCAGTGCTTCGTCTACCATGTAGCTGACAATCTCTCGGGGAGTGTAGAAAGAACCCGTCTCTTTTCGCGCCGTCGTTCCGGTTTCCGGGTTGTAGGATGCCAGCAGGTTCTCGAAGGCTTTCCCCAGCAGTTCGGGATCGAGGGCGACATCTTCCTCCAGGGGGGTGTTTTCGTCGATGGTGAATTTGTAGCGGTGGAAAATGGAGAGTAAACCCCGCACCGAGACTTTCTTTTTCTTGGTCTGTCCGTAGGCTTTGCTCAAATCGACCGTTTGTTCGGTTCCGAAAAAGAGTTCGTTGGGAACCTGTAGCGGGTTGTCGGGGCGATCGGAAAAGCCGTCGATCCGCACCACCCGATCTTTCCCGTCGTCCCCGGCTTCGGTGCGATCCAAGCATTCAAATAGACCGCCGTTTAAAAATGGGATGTCTTTGATCAGGGTCAGCCACTTGTTGGGATCGGTGAATGAGTTCTCGTAGCGAAAGCGGTTGTGAGCCATATAATTGCCGTCGCGATCGCCTCTTTGTCGTCCCCGCTTGCGAAATTGACGATTTTCGGCGTTGTGGGCGCTGGGTTCGGTGTTCAGGGTGGCAAAAAATAGATTTTGCAAAATGGCTTTGTAATAGCTGCTGTCGTCCGGGTCGAGGGATTTCAACAGCTTTTCGACTTCGGCGCGATCGAACAGGGCCGGATCGACGAGGTGTTTCTCCCGCAGGAACCAGACGAACATCAACCGGGAAATCAGCCGGATCAGGCTAGTTTTATTGCGCCGATCGCGATCGGTTTCGGCGCCGTCGGGGAATTCGACGCGATCGACGGCCCAGAAGTACCAGTCGGAGAGCTCGTTGAAGAAGCGCCGATTCAGTTCCGAGGTATCCAGTACCAGCTTCCACGCGGCGTGGAGTTCGTCGAAGTTCGTCACTTTTCCCCGTTTCTTTCCCCGTTTCAAGACTTGGGGGAGAGACAGATCGAATAAGATGTCGAGGTGTGCCCGGTGGGGTTGGCGGGTGTGAATATCTTTGACCAACGTGACTTTTTCCAACACATCGCGATCGCTTTGTCCCTTCTGTTTGCTGGGACGGCGATCGACCACCGCAAATGTCAACAAATCGCCGTAGCCGAACAGGACGAAAATGGGAATGTCGGAGGTTTTGTTGAGTTCCCGGACGATTCCCGCCAACTGCGATCGGGTGTACTCTCGTTTCCGCAGCGTCAACCCCACGAACAGGTACGACTGGAGGTAGTGGCGATCGAGGGTTCGGAAGTTTCCCGCCGGATCGATATCCTCATCGACGAGTTGAAAGAGCCCGTCAACCCGCATCCAGTCGGACACCAAGGCGCGATCGGGCCGGAGATCGAATCCAAATTCCTCGATGAATTCTCTCGGGTCGTCCGTTTCAAAACCGCGATCAGTCGGATAACCCAGGGTGTCAAACAATGCCAAAAAGCGATTTTCCCGGCGATTCAGAACGGCTGCGATCGCCTCTTTCTGTCGGTCTGCTTTCATCTGTCTCCTCCGTCACTCTCACCCCTCCCCGATCGCGCGTAGCACGGCCATCCTGGCCGTCAGATACAGGCTGGAAGTCTGTGCTACGGTGGCGCGGGTGTGCCACGACTGATGACGAGCCAGGTGATCAACTCGAAGGCGGTATTTTCGTCGATTTGCACGTCCCGCTTTGGCAAAATGCCGCGCTTTCCAGACTTGAGCAAATTTCCCTTTGCCTTTTTCTGGTAAGTGTGCCGGATGCTGGCGATCGCCCGGTCGAGTTGCTGGCTGTACTGAGTCATATTTTCGCCGTTTTCGGTGGCGCGATCGAACCATCGACACAATTGTTCATATGGTTCGGTTTTCCCCGAACATAACACCTGCCATAATTCTAATATCTGCTTCGGCTGCGTGAAGGAGTAACGCACCTCGCCATCATCGCGGACGTAGGCCAGGAAATAGGGCTGGAGGGGGTTGAGCATCTGATTTTCGGCTTCTGAGCGATCCTCTTCGATTTGCTTGAGGCAAAACAGCACGCCGGGTTGAATGATGGGATAGTCGGGATGGGTGGGAACGACTGCGAACATTCCGGAGGGCGCTTCTTCGAGTTCCTGGCGATGGCGATCGAGGTAGCGCATCAGTTCCAGACGAAAATCTTCCAGGGTGAATTCTGTCAAAGATACATTATCATCCAAGTCTTCCAGGTCGATCGCCTCTTCTTTAAGTTGCAGCAATTGGCGATCGCGGTAACTCAACTCATCCCGAAGTTCGGCTTCCATTTCTAACAAGTTATCTTCCGCCGTCGCCGACAAATCAACCAAAGCCATCCGCGCTTCGACTCGATTTTTGAGATTGATATAGCCGTCGAGATCTTCCGTCGGCCAGAAGTTGATCAACTGAACGGAAGGGTTGAGACTGCCGATGCGATCGATCCGCCCGAACCGCTGGACGATCCGGACTGGATTCCAGTGGATATCGTAGTTAACTAAATAGTCGCAATCTTGCAGGTTTTGTCCCTCGGAAATGCAGTCCGTGGCAATCAGCAAATCAATTTCTCGATCCTGCGACATCGTGGGTATGGCAGCGCGATTTTTGGATCTGGGAGAAAAGTTGGTTAAAATCTGCTCGAAGTGGCGATCGCCGTAGGTGGTTTGATTGTTGCCGCTTCCCGTTACCAGTGCAATGTGAATGTCGAGTTCTATTTGCGACCAATCTTTTAAGGCGTCATACAGATACTTAGCCGTATCGGAAAATGCCGTAAAGACTAAAACTTTTTGATTGGGTTCTCCGGTTTTGTTCGCGGTCGGATTTTTAACTTTATCTTCGATAATTTGCTTCAGTTTTTTGAGCTTCGCATCCCGATTGACATCGACATCTTTGGCTTGGCTGAAAACTTTGTAAAGCTGTTTGCGATCGCGGCTCAGATCCCGTTTCCAAGCCTCAAGATCGAGGTGCTGTAGCTGATATTTGAAGCGACTCCCCACCTCCATTGCAGCTTGGGTTTCTTCATCCATCTCTTCCCCATTATCGTCCACCTCAATTAAAGTTTCGTCTGCGGATAAGTTTCCATTGCTGTCGATATAATTATCGATTTTTTCTTCCAGTTTTCGGATCTTCTGAATGGTGCGTTCCAGTGTGAGTTTAAAAGACGCGATCGAACTTTCCAGGCGCTTGAGAAAATTCATCCGCATCATGGCAATCAGATAATTTTCCCGGTTCGCCTGAGTAAAGTTTTTCTGAATAACTTTTCCTTCGTAATTTTGTTTGAATGCATCCAAAACATAGTGCGATGGATTGAACAGCGACAGTTGATAAGCCGAAATTTCCTCGTAGAGATCGCTGTAATCCATGAAGTTTTCATCGATATCAATATCGGAATAGACGGAAATCGGTTTTAATCGTTCTGGAAATCCGCCCAATTCTTTGACCGTATCCGCATAGTAACGTTCGATGTGCTTGCGCGATCGAGCCAATGTAATTCCGTCGAGAAGTTTGAAAAAGTCGGCATTTAACCGCAGCATCAGATCTTGGCGATCGCGCCGAGATTTTTTCGACCATTCCTTGAACCGCTTTTTCGCCGTTAAAATAGTCCGGTTGAAATCAGAAATCTCCAAACTCTTCGCAAACCCGCCGGGATTTTCTCCCGCAATCAAAGTTAACTGATTTCGCAAATCTTGGAGATCATTGTTGACGGGAGTTGCTGAAAGTAACAAGACTTTCGTTTTTACTCCCGCTTTCAATACGGTATTTAACAAAAACTCGTATCGACTCGGCTGATAATTTCCCTCCCGATCGGTCTTCCCGCGTCTGTCATTGCGGAAATTGTGGGATTCATCAATAACAACCAGATCGAACGTATCCCACCGAAAGGTTTGCAAATCGATATCTCCAACCTTGCCACTGGTACGAGTCAAATCTGTATGGCTGAGTACCGTATAATTCAATCGATCCTCGATCAAAGGATTTAACTGACTGTTGCCAGATGCCAAATAAGTCGTCCAATTACTCCGCAACTTTTTCGGACACAAGACCAAAATTTTTTCATTTCTATCTTGAAAATATTTGATCACTGCCAGGGCTTCAAAGGTTTTTCCCAAGCCGACGCTATCGGCTAAAATACAGCCATTGTGGGCGAGAATCTTCTCGATCGCCGCTTCCACACCGTCCCGCTGAAATTGGAACAGCATATTCCAAATCTTGGATTCCTTATACTGGCTCTGGCGACTGATTTGATTTTCATCTTTGAATCGCAGAAAAGAATCGAAGAGATGAAATAGAGTTTTATAATAAACAAACTCTGGCGCGATATCTCGATAAATTTGTTCGAGATAATTCAAAACCCTTTCTTTGACATCTTCGACCAGCTTATCGTTATCCCAAGTTTCATCAAACCATTTTTTTAAATCTTCCAAATCTCGGCGATCGCACACCACCAAATTAAGTTCGATATTGCTGGAATTTTCCTGAAAACCCAGCCCCTTAACTGTAAAATTTGAGCTGCCGATAATTGCTTCTTTATTATTGTCCGGCGTTTCAATATGATAGAGTTTTCCGTGCAGCAAATTGGACTGAAGGACGGAGCGAATTTCGACGCGATCGCGAATCCACTCGGCACAATCTCTCGCCACCCGATGTTGGGACAGACGTTTTGTCAGGGCGATCGCATTATCTTCCAGGCTGAAGACTTTCGCATCCTTCGGGGGCGAAATTGATTTGACAAACCGGGGTTCGCCGAATAAAAATCGCAGATTATCGACGCTTTCTAGTTGGCTTTGCAACGCTTCAAAAGCGTAGATTGTGAAATAAGCAGATACAAAGGATAGCCGAGAACCCGGTCGAATCAAATCTTCTAAAAAGTTCCCGACAGTACCGCGATCGCGATTGTCGCGAATCCCCGATTGAAAAACTGAAAGTTGGCGATCCCCCCTCATTTTTGCCTCCGTCAAGAATTGACGAGAACCGCCCGATAACGGACTTTATTTTCCCTCACCCGCCGCAGGGCATCATTCACCTTTTCCATCGGAAATACCTCCACAATCGGCTTGATTCCGTAGGTCGCTGCCACGTCCAACATCTCCCGCATTATCGCCCGTCCGCCGATGGGAGAGGACATGATCCGCCGCCGTTTCATCAGCAGGGGAAATAGGGGCAATTTCAGGGGTTCGTCGGGGACGCCGACAAAACTGAGAGTGCCGTCGGAGTCCAGAAAATTCAGGTAAGGCACCCAGTCCAGAGAGGCGGGAACCGTACTCAGCAGGATATTCAGGGGTTTTGAAGGGGCGACCGGGGCCTCCCCTTTGCCCACGACGATCGCCTCGTGGGCGCCGAGTTGGGCGGCAAAATCGGCCTTATCCTGGGAGGTGGTGAACACCGTGACGCGGTTGCCCAGTTTGGCGGCAAATTGGACGGCCATGTGTCCTAAACCGCCGACTCCGATCACGCCGATCTCCTGTCCGGAACTCATTCCGGCGTAGCGGAGGGCGGAATAGACGGTGATCCCGCCGCACAGTAGGGGGCCGGCTACTTCGGTTTCGATCGCGTCCGGGATGGGAAACACGAACCGGGAGTCCATCGCTAGGCGATCGGCGAATCCCCCCGGCCCGGTGGCGATCAGGGCTCGGGTGTCGTCGCAGAGGTTTTCGTTGCCCCGCAGGCAGTCCATGCACTGCAAACAGGACGATCGCTGCCAACCTACCCCGACGCGATCACCGATTTTTAAATGCTTCGCCTGGGGTCCGATTTCCACCACTTCCCCGATGACTTCGTGGCCGGGAATCAGGGGATAATTCGACATTCCCCAATCGTTATCGATCATGTGGATATCCGAGTGGCAGATCCCGCAGGCGAGAACCCGGATGACACAACCATAATTGTCGGGAGATTCTATCTCAAAATGGTGGGGTTCTAACGCCGCTTTTTCCTGTTTGACTGCGAATCCTTGAGTTTCCATATCGGTCGGTAATGAAAAGTTAACAAAAAATTGATGGTCGGTGTTATTTTGAGAGGTAGAAGTCGGCGGCCGAAGCCGTTTTCCGCCCGCCGGGAATCCGTCGGCACGGTTTCCGGGACTCTGACTCCGGATGGAATGGCCAGACCGGTCGTCCGGGAGCCTCCTGAGTCCCGAGTTTCGGGGGATGCGGGCGATCGCCCCCGTCCATTCTTAATCTTTTTTTAACTCAAATGGCGGGCGGTTAAAATATAATGCTCCCACGACGGTGACTGACTTCCGTAATATCACCCGATCGCTATAAAAGTAAACGTTCGAGAGGTTCACGACCGAACAATGAAAGTCGCTGTTTTTGGTAGCCAAACCTACGATCGCCGGTTTCTGGACGAGGCCAACGCTCGCCGGGAAACGCCCCACGAGTTCGTTTACTTCGAGGCCCGGTTGCGATCGCGGACGGCTCCCCTCGCCGCCGGATTTCCGGCGGTCTGCATTTTTGTCAACGACGAAGCCGATGCCGAAACCCTCAAAATCTTAGCACAGAATGGCACGAAATTAATCGCGCTGCGCTGCGCCGGATTCAACAACCTGGATCTCCAAACTGCGGCTGAATTGGGGATGACTGTCGTCCGAGTCCCGGCCTATTCTCCCTACGCCGTCGCCGAGCATACGGTGGGGTTGATTTTAACGCTAAACCGCAAAATTCACAAGGCTTACAACCGCGTTCGGGAGGATAATTTTACCCTCAGCGGCCTGTTGGGTTTCGACCTGAACGGCAGCACCGTCGGCATCGTCGGGACGGGTAAAATCGGCCTGATTTTCGCCCAAATTATGCACGGATTCGGCTGTCATTTGTTGGGATACGATGCCTATCCCAATGATGAATTCAAAAAAATTGGCGACTCGCGCTATGTAGACCTACCCGAACTGTTTGCCAATTCGGACATCATTTCCCTGCACTGTCCCCTGCTCCCCGAAACCCATCATATTATCAACGAAGGGGCGATCGCACAAATGAAAAAAGGGGTGATGCTGATCAACACGAGTCGGGGGCCGCTGGTCGATACCGAAGCCGTCATTCGGGGGATAAAATCCGGGACGATCGGTTACTTGGGAATCGACGTTTACGAGCAAGAAGACCAATTTTTCTTTGAGGACTGGTCGGAAGAAATTATTCAAGATGATACATTCCAATTGCTGCAATCCTTCCCCAATGTTATCATCACCGGACACCAGGCATTTTTTACGAAGAATGCCCTGACCGCGATCGCGGAGACGACCGTCTGCAACATCGCCGATTTTGCAGCGGGGAAGGAACTAAAAAACGCAGTCAAACTTCCCCATTAGCGACAATTTAATCGACCTCGAACGTTCATTTTATCGGATTCTCGACTATGACTCAGGAACTCTGGCAAAAATATCAAGATTGGCTGTACTACCACGGGGGACTCGACCTGTACCTCGACATCAGCCGGATGCGGTTCGATCCCGGTCTTTTGGATACCTTAAAACCCCGATTTGAAAAGGCGTTCAAAGATATGGATGCTTTGGAAAAAGGGGCGATCGCCAACCCCGACGAAAACCGGATGGTGGGCCACTACTGGCTGCGCGATCCGGATCTCGCCCCCGACGATTTCGGAAAAGAAATTACCGAAACTTTGGAGGCCATTGAAACCTTCGTCAAACAGGTTCACGACGGCACGATCAAACCCCCAGAAGCAGACCGATTTACCAATATTTTATCCATCGGTATCGGCGGTTCCGCCCTCGGCCCGGAATTTGTCGCCGAAGCCCTGTCCCCGGACGTTCCCCCGATGGAAATCGACTTCCTCGACAACACCGATCCGGCGGGGATCGATCGCGTCCTCAACCGCCTCCGCGATCGCCTCAAAAATACCCTCGTCATCGTCACTAGCAAGTCCGGCGGCACCCCGGAAACCCGCAACGGGATGTTGGAAGTCAAGCGGGTTTACGAACAGCAGGGGCTCAATTTTCCCGCCCACGCCGTCGCCATCACCATGATCGGCAGTAAAATGGACGAACTCGAACGCATGGAAGGCTGGCTGGCTGAATTCCCCATGTTTGATTGGGTGGGGGGACGCACTTCGGAAATGTCCGCCGTGGGGCTATTATCCGCCTCTTTAATGGGCATCAATATCCGGGAACTGTTGGCCGGGGCGAAGGAAATGGATGCCGCCACCCGAGTCCGCGAATTCCAACAGAATCCGGCGGCGTTGTTGGCGTTCTGCTGGTACGCCAGCGGTGAGGGCAAGGGCAAAAAAGATATGGTAATTTTGCCCTACAAGGATAGTTTATTACTATTCTCCCGATACCTGCAACAGTTGGTGATGGAATCCCTGGGGAAAGAAAAGGATCTCGATGGCAACGTCGTCCACCAGGGGATCGCCGTTTACGGAAACAAAGGTTCCACCGACCAACACGCCTACGTCCAACAACTGCGGGAGGGCGTTCCCAACTTTTTTGCCACGTTTATCGAAGTGCTAGAAGACCGAGACGGGGAATCGATGGAAGTGGAGGAAGATGCCACATCCGGGGATTTTCTCTCCGGCTTTTTGCTGGGAACCCGGCAGGCGTTGTACGAAAATAATCGCGATTCGATTACCATCACAATTCCGACGGTGAATCCCCGCACCGTGGGCGCATTAATTGCCCTCTACGAACGGGCGGTCGGCTTGTACGCTTCCGTGGTGAATGTCAACGCCTATCACCAGCCGGGGGTGGAAGCCGGGAAGAAAGCCGCTGCCTCGATTTTGGAATTGCAACGGCAAGTTTTGAAGGTGCTGCGGAGTGCTTCTCAGCCTTTAAGTTTGATGGATTTGGCGACCCAAGCCGGGGCATCCGAACAGGTGGAAACGGTTTATAAAATCGTCCGCCATTTGTCCGCGAATAAGCGGGGAGTTTCTCTGCAGGGCGATCGCGCCAAACCCGAGAGTCTCAAAGTTGCCTATCAACAGTAATCGATGGAAACGCAAAAAATCACCCTGGAGGTAGATGGATTGCCGCCCGATTAAAACCATTGTAAACTTGTAGAATGATCCAAAAACGATGTCTCAACTGATTTTAATTCGGCACGGACAGAGCCTTTGGAATGCGGCTAATAAATTTACCGGCTGGGTGGACGTTCCCCTCAGCGAACAGGGCCGCGCGGAAGCGACGATCGCCTCCTGCAAGTTGCGACACTGCCGGATCGATGTCTGCTTCACCAGTATGCTATTTCGGGCGATCGAAACCGCCGTCATCTGCCTGACGGAAGTGGACGATATTTGCGGCGGAAAAATCCCCATCATCAAACACAGCACCGACGAAGAAGATTGGCACGGCTGGGACAAATACGAGGGCAACCCCGAGGAAGAATTGCCCATTTTTCTGAGTTCCAAACTCGACGAGCGCTACTATGGACAATTGCAGGGGTTGAACAAAGCCGAAACCGCCGAACGGTTCGGGGATGCCCAGGTGCACATTTGGCGGCGTTCCTACGACGTGCAGCCCCCCGGCGGCGAAAGTTTGGAAGACACCCGCAATCGCACGGTGCCCTTTTTCCGCGATCGCATTTTCCCCCACATCCGCGAGGGCGACAACATCCTGATCGCCGCCCACGGCAACTCCCTCCGCGCCATCATCATGGAACTAGAAAATATCTCCGAAGAGGACATCCCCAATTTAGAACTGGGAACCGCCGTCCCGATCGTTTACGAAGTGGATAAAGAAGGGAAAATTTCGGACAAGAAAATTTTGAAGTAATTGTCATTGACAATCTGAAACATCGGGGTCGCAGTTGCCGACCTCTTTTTTAATACCAAAAAACGGAACGATGGTGTTAAGAAAGGTAAAGCCAGATCGGCGGGCGGTTAAAATGGTGTCAGCCATGAATGGTAAACGATCATGCAGCTAACTTCTCACATCGATCGCGTCAAACTTTACGCGGCCGGCGCCACGGTATCGCGGGTGGCGACGCTGCGACAGACGGAAGAACAGGTCGAAATTCCGGGGCTTCCCCTGGCTTTGGATGATGGCAGCGTGCGGGTTCGAGTGGAAAGCGATTCGGACAATTGTGCGATCGCCACGGATGTCCGCATCGGGCTGGCGGTCCCTTCTCCAACCCAAACCCCGCCCCGTCCCGAAGCGGCAGAAATTCAGGCGGCAGAAACTCAGGTCAAACAGTTGGAACAACTGTTAAGTTTGGTTAAAACTGAAGTTAAAGTTCTCGCCCAAATCAAAGTTCCCAACCGCCCTCAAGGGGATGCAGATATCGCCCCACCCCCCTCCCAGACGGCGATGCGAATGGCGATCGCCGAGTATAAATCCGAACAAATCCGCGCCCGGATTCAAGAAAAACGAGACATCGACGAACGGCTGCGCCGCGCCCGAGAACATCTCGAGGATTTATTACAAAAAGAAAAGCGGGCTTCTTCCGCCCGAGAAGCGAGGCCGAACGAATTGCGAAAAATGGCGATCGTCCGCCTCAGTTATCCGGAAAATGAAAGCGATCGCGCCCCATCTGAACAACGGTTAATTCTCGAATATTTCGTTCCCGGCGCCCGTTGGACTCCCACTTATATTTTCCGTTTGGATACCGTCAACAATACCGCCGCTATCACCCTGCGGGCTTTGATTTGCCAGCGCAGCGGCGAAGACTGGTCGGGGGTTTCTTTGGAACTTTCCACAGCCCGACCCCAGATGTGGTGCGAGTTGCCGGAGTTGCCCACATTGCGCCTCGGCCGCGCCCAACCCCTCCTGAAATCCTCGGGGTGGCGATCGCCTCCGAAAGGGGCACAATTGCTGTTTGAAGACTACGATCGCTACCGCACAATAGAAGTGCGAGAAGAATCAAAATCTGTGAGGGCACCGCAGATTTTCCCCGAGGAATTGCGTCCGATGGCTCAATTGTTCGATCGGTCAGAAGACGACTTCGAGGCTCAATTGTTTGAGCGGTCAGAGAGCGAGTTCGAGGAGGAACTTGATTTATCAGAAGAAGCGGAGGATCTATTATCCGACGAAAGAGATGATGAATTTCACGAGTTGACCGCTTTATTCCAGGAAAGAAACACCCTATCTTCCGGCACAAAGGAATCATTTTATCAGGATGATTTGGCGGGACGAACGGCCGATATGGGGGGCTTGTCCGAATTTTCTGCCCCCCTTTCTGACATTCAATCTGGGGCGAGGCAGGCGACAAAATTTGCCCGTCAGGCCCTCTCTGATCGCCCGCCGGTACGGACTCCTTTTTCCTTGGAATACAATCTCATGGAAATGGGGAAACCGGGCGATCGCGAACGGCGCGGAAAATTATTCATAAAACAACGGCGAGAGATCTATTTAGAATTTCTAGACCGCCAGAATGCTGCGGTCAACTTCGACTTTATGTCCGTGGTAGAAACTGCCATATCGAAAGCCCAAAGCTGTCTCAACTTACCCCTTCCCGGCGGTGGGATGAACGTCCGGGAGGTCGCCGGTTCCTTCGACTACGCCTACCACTCAGATGGTCGGGTCGATATCCCTTCCGACGGCGAATTTCATTCCGTGGCTTTGACCCATCAAAATACGGATCTGGACATTTATTATGTCGCCGTTCCCCGGTTCGATGAAAATGTATTTCGGATGGGAAAACTGTACAATCCCTTCCAATCGCCCCTATTAAAAGGTTCGATGGATGTCTATCTGGATGGGGAATATCTGTTGTCATCGACGCTGCAAACAGCCCCGCCAAAAGCCAAAATGAATTTGGGTTTTGGGGTCGAACAATCCATCAAAATTGCCCGCAATACATCTTTTACAGAAAACCGGGGTAGCGACCTGATTATCGGGGGCAAAGCGTTGCGACATGAAATCAAAATAGACGTTTCAAACAATCTGTCAAAAGTCGCCGACATTGAGATCCGAGAGCGACTGCCCGTCCCGCAAAAAGATGCCAAAGTTGATGTGGCGATCGATGCTGTATCTCCGGACTGGAAAAAATACAACCAAACCGAATTGGGTTTTCCCATCAAAGGGGGTTATCGTTGGCGGGTCAATTTGGCACCCGGAGAGCGACAGTGTTTCTCCGCCCAATATACAGTCACCATTTCCGAAGACAGTGATTTGATCGGCGGAAATCGCCGGGAGGAATGACCATGCAAGCTACATTAAAAGATGTCAAAAAATTGACGTTGACCGCCCCCATTTCTACGGTGACGCTGTTGGAAGATCGGGCGTCGGTCAATCGCATTTTAAAAGCAAATTTGGCGGCGGGTTTGTGGTCGATTCGGATCGAAAATGTGTCGCCACTGATCGCCAACAAGTCCCTGCGCGTCGAATTCAATGGCAATTATCCGAATGCCCGGATCGACGATTTTCGGGTACGTCGAAAAAAGATTGTCAAAGAAAGCAGCCAGCCGGAGGAAATTCGGGCGTTGACAGCCGAGGCGCGATCGCTATATAAAACCCTCGTAGACCTTCAGGAAAGCTGGCAAGAGCGCGAGATGTTCCGCGCGGAAATTGACACCATTCTCAAAAATGATATTCAAGAGTGGATGGTCGATGCGACTTGGGGACAATTTGACCTCGACAGGGCGAAGGAACAAATCCAAATCCTATTTCAACAGTTGCGAGAGAGTCATGCCGAAGCGATCGAGAGCGATCGCACCCGCACCGAATTGAATCAACAACTGGAAGACATAAATACCCGCATCGCCGCTTTATCCCATCCAGCTCACGTCTACATTACCGATTTAGAAATTGACGTGATGATTCCCACGGAAGCGGAATACGAACTGGCGATGGATTATACGGTTCCCAATGCCCTCTGGCGGCCCTGGCACCACGCCCAATTGTTATTCCGAGAAACGCCCGACTTGCTGTTCAAATGTTACGGCTGCGTGTGGCAACGGACCGGAGAAGATTGGCACGATGTAGACCTGATATTTTCCACGGCGCGACCCTCCCTCGGCAGCGACCCGCCGCTGCTGACCGACGACCTGTTAAACGTCCGAGAAAAGGCGGAAAGGGTGGTGGTGCAAGCCCGCGATCGCCGGGTCGAAAAAGCCGGTTTGGCGGATCGAGAAAGTGCGGATTCTCTCGCGTTACCGGGAGTCGATGACGGCGGGGAAGTGCGGATCTTGCGATCGCGCACCAAAGCCACCATCCCCTCCGACGGTCGCCCCTACCGCATCCTTTTATTTTCCGCCGCATCGGATGCCAAAATCGAATATATTTTGAAGCCCGAAATGGCGAATCAAGTGGTTCTCAAAAGCGAACAGACGAATACCGCAACCTTCCCCATTTTAGCCGGCCCCGTGGATTTACTCCGCACCACCGAACAGGTCGGCAAAACGGCTTTGGGGTTCGTGGCATCGGGGGAAAAATTTGCCCTGGGATGGGGGCCGGATGCGGCCATCCGCGTGCAGCGAACCCACACTCAAAAAACCGAACGGCATCCGATTACCCGCTGGAAAATCGTCACCCACACCCTCCGGATCTTTATTTCCAACATCGGCGAAGAAACCCGGGTCATCGAAACCACCGAACGGGTGCCCATTTCCGAATTAGAAACCGTCAAAGTCGAGGTCATTCCCGATCGCACGACGGAAGGTATCACCGCCGATATCAACGGCTTTTGCAGTTGGCAAGTGACCGTCGAACCCTACTCCCAAAAAAAGATCGAACTCACCTACAAAGTTTCATCCAGTCCCCAGGTCGAAGGGATTTAATATGGAACCGCACTCGGACAGTCGAAAAGGGCGCAAACCTTGCGCCCCTACAATCTTTCCGCCCCAATCTAGAAAATCCATCTGCGAAATCTGCGAAATCTGCGGATCTTCTTACCGCAACATCCATTTATTTTTCGCCCACCGATCCAAACGCTTGCGGAGATCCAAATCGGCAATTCCGGTTTCTTTCAACCCCAATTCTCGCTGAAACTTCTCCACAAATTCTTCCGTTCTGCGATCGTACCGTTCGCTATAGGCAATCAGGGGGCGGGGTTGAAACACCAAGTTCAAATTGTGCTGCAAATTGCGGACAATTTTCGCCAGCATTTCCTGAGTTTCCGGGTTGCCAGTCCCCGTTTGGGGCAAATCATAATCCGCTTGGAATGAGGAAATATTGGCATATCCCAAACCTTTGATGGCTTGGTCAAATTCTTCGGGCGGAAAAATGGGAGTGATCGGACCGGGAGGTTCGGGCTTGGATCGATTTTCCCACCAGAAAGCGGTATCCTGAATTTTATCCCGGACGTAGGTATCAGCCACCCCGGTGACGGGCAGATCGTATTTTTTCTGAAATTCTTTCACCGCCGCGATCGTTTTCGGGCCGTAAAATTGGTTGCCGGGGAGGGGGGGAACGGGACGCACCAGGGTATTGAGATCCTTGTGCAGTTGGCTGACAATTCCGGCCATTTCGCCCTGGGTACGATCGCCCGGAATGCCATCGACAGCCAGTCCGTGTTCGTTCTGAAAAGCCCGGATCGCCTGTTGGGCGATCGCATCACCGGCGATGGGGTCGAAAGTCACCGGAACCCCGTATCCCAAGCCGTAAAGCACATAGCGCAGTTCGCGATCGCTGTAGGGACGCCAATCTACCATAGCTCCAACCTCTTCATATAGTTACGCACCATTCAGTTTAAGACGGTTGGGAATCGAGCGATCGCCATTCTTGCTATACGCGGGTGTAGGGTGTAGGGTGTAGGGTGTAGGGAGGAAAGAGAAGAAAAAAAAGAGAATTGAGAACTTTCGATACCTCCACACTCCTCCCGCAGGATTTAGGATTCTGTCCCCCGTTCGCCTAGCGTGCCACAGGCAAACAGAACTGCAAACACGGGATCGCCATTCTTGCTAAACTGAAAAGCGCACGGTCCCCATTCCGCACCCCAGCCATGAAAACTATCTTCCCCCTCCTCACCAGTTCGATTTTGGCGATTTGGGTCCTCGCGATCGCGATCCTCTCCGTCCAAAATGCCACCCCCGTCTCCCTCAAATTCCTGGCCTTCGAGTCCATCCAGATGCCGGTGGGGGTGGTGTTGGCGTTCTGCGTCGCGATCGGATTGATCGGGGGTGCGATCGCTCTGCCGATTTTGCGTCGGGGTGGCAGTTCCAGAATTTAGAATAATTGATAATTGATAATTGACAATTGATAATTTTTTATCCCCGAATTGGCGGGAAGGGCGAATGCCATTCGCCCCTACAATTCCCTACACCCCACACCCTCATCACGCCTCGATCGCCACCCGCAAATTCCCCCGTTTCCGCACCACCCGGCAAGCCGTCGCCCCCTTCGCCTTCTCGAACTCCAGATCCAGGAGTGTCTGCCCGATCTTGAGATTCGTCAGGGACAGGTACTGCACCGACTCCGGCAACGTAGGATCGACGATCCGCAGACAGTTGTTGGGGGCGTCCGGCACCAAATTCAACATCACCTGCAACAGTTGAAACACCGTCCCCGTCGCCCAAGCCTGGGGAGAACAGGCCACCGGATAGCGGATCGGGCTGCTGTCGGGGGTGCGATCGAAGCCGCAGAACAGCTCCGAGGGGCGGGAATAGGGCTGCTGGGCCGTCATGTCGAGGATGCCTTTGGCCAACTCCAGGGCCGCATCCGTGAACCCGATCGCCCGCAGTCCGGCGGCGATCATCCCCGTGTCGTGGGGCCAGACCGAGCCGATGTGGTAGCCCATCGGGTTGTAAGCCGGGGAGGAACTGCTGAGGGTGCGAATCCCCCACCCGTTGAACAGATCCGGCGCCTGCAACCGCTCGGCGACGCTGCGGGCCTTTTCCTCGGAAAACAGCCCCAACCCCAGGCAGTGACCGGGATTCGAGGTGATGCTGTCCGCCGGTTTCCCGTCTCCGTCCAAAGCCAGGGCGAAATAGCCCGCCTCCGGCAGCCAGAAGTCCCGCTCGAAGCGCCGTTTCAGGTCTTCGGCCTCCTCCCGCCAGCGATCGCCCGACTGCAGTTGTTGCCGCACCCGCGCCAGGTGGGCCATCCGCATTTTGGCGGCGTAGACGTAGCCCTGCACCTCCGACAGAGCGATCGCCCCCTCGGCCAATTTCCCGTCGGCATCGACGATACAATCCCCCGAATCCTTCCAACCCTGGTTGCGGAGTCCCCCCGGCGACTTGCGCTCGTAGGTGAGATAACCCGTGGCCGCCAGACCGCGATCGATCCAGTCCATCGCCGCCAGGGCGCAATCCCAGTATTTGTCCAAAAAGGCGCGATCGCCCGTCCAGGCGAAATAGTCGGCGTAGAGCATCAGCCAGAGGGGCGTGGCGTCCACCGTCCCGTAATAGGGCGTGTGGGGAATTTCGCCGCAGCGGGCCATCTCCCCCAACCGCAACTCGTGGAGGATTTTGCCCGGTTCCTCCTCCCGCCATTCGTCCGTCACCTTGCCCTGGTACTCCGCCAGCACCGCCAGGGTTTGGCGGGCGATGTCCGGGTTCAGAATCAGGGTTTGCATGGCGGCGATGATCGAATCCCGCCCGAACAGGGTAGAAAACCAGGGAATCCCCGCCGAGAGGATTTTGCCGTCGCCGAAGGTTTGGGTCAATAAATAGATATCCCGTTCGGCCCGTTCGATAATTTGATTCAAAGAGCGGTTGTCCGTGCGGATGCGGGTGACGCCCTCGCCCCACCGCTGCGCCTCCATCGTCTCCGCCGCGATCGCCTGCCCGAGGGTCGCCGGGAAGCTCACCGAGGAGGCGGGCCGGCTGTCGATGGACGGCAGGATGCGGTAGCCCAAAACCCGGGTTTCGTGGGATTGCAGCGACAGCCGCCAGATCGCCGTGTAGCCCTCGAACCGGTGCGGCGGTTGGCGATAAAACTCGATCCGAGATTCCATCAACGTGCCGTCGAGTCCCTGGTAAGCCAAAATCAATTCCGCCCCCCTCTCCGCCGACGATTCCGGGGGGCGTACCCGCCGCATGACAGTCCCCGTGCGATCGCGCACCCGGCCCCGAATTTCAAACAGATCGGCGAAATCCGCGTCGAAACTCAGACTCAGTTCAAACTCCACCGGTCCGGTGCCGTAGTTGGTGAGGGTGAGTTCCTCAAATAACCCCCCTTGCAGCACCAAATCCCGCTGAATGCCGACGGTTTCGGCAGGGATCTGGCGATCGCTGACGTAGGGATTCGCGCACAGCGCCGACAGGGTAAACCCCCGCCCCGCCGTGCTGCTGAGTAAAATCAGCGGGCGTCCCTCGAACTGCAATTCAAGGCGGCTCAAAAACCGCGTATCCCGGCAAAACAGCCCCAAACTGGTGTCATTTTGGGTATCGTCGGAACAGCCGGGGACATTGCCCCAGGTGTCGGTAATCAAAAAAACGTCATCATCCTTGAGGGTGAGGGTGGGTTGCTGCCGTTGGATGGTGCAGGGCCATTCGGGGATGGGAACCTGTTCGGCGGGGGCGAACGTCCGCCCGTCGAGTTCCACCAGCGATTCGCGAATCGCCCCAAAATCCGGTGTTTTTGGTTCGGCGGAATTTGACGATTTGACCATCTTTCTAGTTTGAAAGTGAAAAATGAAAAATGAAAAATGAGGGGAGAGCCTTTTGAGAGGATTTTGGCGATCGGCTCGGGGGTTGATTTCCGAGCCGTCTACATTTTAGTCAGAAAAAGCCTCTCTATTTTTCTCCGTGTTCTCTGTGCCTCCGTGGTTCAATTCTCTTCTATCCGGCGATGCGATCGCCCGCCATTTCCCTCGCGCCAGATAATGGCGGCAGGTGGCAGGTGCGGGGGATTTCCAGGCCGATCGCGCCGACGTAGATGGCGAGGTGCTGGCGGTAGAAACCGCCCAGGCGGGAGGCGATCGCATCCCAGTGCCGCTGGTGCCGCATCTGGTTCACCTCGTCTGTGGGGACGGTTTCCGGCGGGGTGGCGGGCGATCGCAGCAGGATCACCTGATCCGCCGACGGCAGAAGCGGTTCCGGCGTGCGGCTCGAATGGACTCACCGCCAGCCTTTTTTCTGTTGGAAATAATAGCCGACCCGGGCCGAAAGGTCGTCGAAGCTGTGGAAGAGGGGACTGAGTAAACCGCTTTTGATCTGGAAGGATTCGATCGCCTTGGCGAATGCGGAGGCATCGTCACCCCCGACGGACAGGCGCACAATCCGGCAGTGGGGGGCGATCCGAGTCGTTGCGGGTTCGCCGTCACCCCCCCGGCGGGCGAACAGATCCACCGTCCAACCCCGCTGGGCGAGGGCTGTGGCGACGGACAGCAGGTTTTCGCAGGTGGCCGGATCTCGCTCCAGGGAAAGAAAGGCGATCGCGGGTCTTGTTTCGACAGACATTGACATTTCCTCCCCTAACTGGCTTTTAACATCGGCGATCGCAGGTGGCCGTTGTTGACGAAGCGATCGATGAGAATTTGTTGATAGGCGGCTTCGTAGCCGTCCACCATCCGCCGGACGCTGAAGTTGTCTTCGACGTGCTCCCGGCAGGTGCGGCGATCGAGTTTCTCCACCTTCGACACCGCCGCGACGCACGCTTCCAGGTTTTCGCACAGGAAACCCGTTTTTCCGTCGGCGATCACTTCCGGCGCCGAACCCAGAGACATGGCGATCACGGGGGTGCCGCTGGCCATCGACTCGATCATCACCAGTCCGAAGGGTTCCCGCCAGGTGATGGGGAACAAAGTTGCGATCGCCCGTCCCATCAGTTCGTTTTTGAGTCGGGTGTCGGCTTCTCCCAAAAATTCGATCTGTTTGCCGTCGATGTGGGGGGCGACTTCGCGATCGAAGAATTCCCGATTTTCAAAATCGACCTTGCCCGCCATTTTCAACGGCAAACCCGTCCGCTTGGCGATCGCGATCGCCAGGTGGGGTCCTTTTTCCACCGACATCCGCCCCAAAAATGCCAGGTAGGGCGGCTCGTCCGGTTTTCGATAGAATTTGAACTGCTCGGTGGCGATCGCATTGTAGACCGTCGCCACATAATTCAACTTCAGATCCTCGCGCCGTTGGGAGTTGGAAATACTGACAAAATTCTGCTGTCGATGTTGGCTATAAATCTGCTCCACCAGCGGCGTTAAAATACCGTGAATGGTATGGATGACCGGCGTTTTGGTGAAACTTGCGTAGGGCAGAGCTGCGAAATCCATGTGGGAGTGAATCAGGTCGAATTCCCCCGCCCGTTTGAACGCCTTGCTCAACTGCATCTGCTCGTAAACCGCATACTCCGGCGGCAGGACTCCCAGCGATCGCAATCCGGTTTCGCATCCCGGTTCCAGCATCGCCAAAGTCTGCGAATCTCCGGTGGCAAATAGCGTCACGTCGTGGCCGCGACGCACCAGCTCATCCGTCAACGTACTGACGACGGCCTCCGTTCCGCCATAGGCGGGAGGTGACACCCGTTCCCACAGGGGCGCAATTTGAGCAATCCGCATTGTAATCCTCCTTAGCTTATGGTCGCAGTGTAGAAAAGCGTAGAAAGAAGAATAGATTGGACTGAGTTTGATGGCTCCGGAGTTTCGGAACGACGCCCCGAAACCATCGGTTTTGTTGTATCAGTATATTCACGGCTGCGATTTTTTCAACGTACAGATATCACAACTGTGGGGGTGAGAAAACCGTACTTGCCACTCAGGTGCGATCGCGTCAACTGCGCCACAAGTCAGGGTGACGCGGACATTTTATGTGGCGATCGCCCCATTTTTCAAGGGGTCGGAGCGCCCATTTTGAAATTTCAGAGAGCCGTCACATTTAGGTCATCTTCCTTTCCTAACTTAGATTTCAACAACCCCAAGGAAAGCGAAACCACAATGGTTTTAGATGCATTAGTCCCCACCGATCACAACACGACCCCCCTCGTCCCCGGCGCGATGGTTTCCGGAACCGTCGGCAATTTAATCGACAATGGCGACGACTTCCTGTTCTATCCCACCGGCGGCGGAACCACAGTTGTCGATGTTTCCCCCCTCCCGGCTTGGCAACTCGGCTTACTCCCCGGCGAAGTCGTCACCCTGCAAGTCGCCGAATGGGACGGCATGGAAATCGACACCAACAGCATCACTCGCCCCGACGGTTCTTTCGTCCTGGGAGCACCGGCGGCACCCCCTCCCCCCGTGGTTCCCGGAGTCGCCCCCGTTGACCCGCTGACGGGTCTTCCGGCGGCGCCCGTCCCGGCCCCTCCCGTGATGGGTATGGGGACGACGACCCTGACCGGGACGGTTATCGCCCAAACGGATGTCGATAGCTTCTGGTTCCAAAGCAACGAAATCGGCCAAATTCTGGTGGACGGGTCGCCCGAAGGTGATTTCCCCGTCCCCGTGATGCCGGGAGAGGTGTTGACCGTCACCGGAGATTTCGACGACTACGATTTCGACGCCTACAGCTTGACCCGGGCTGACGGTTCGATGTTGACACCCGCCCCAGTTGCCCCCAATCCCCCGGTGACGCCCGTCCCGGCCCCTCCCGTGATGGGTATGGGGATGACAACCCTGACCGGGATGGTTATCGCTCAAACGGACGTCGATAGCTTCTGGTTCCAAAGCAACGAAATCGGCCCGGTGGAAGTGGACGGGTCGCCCGAAGGTGATTTCCCCGTCCCCGTGATGCCGGGAGAAGCCTTGACCATCACCGGAGATTTCGACGATTATGATTTCGACGCCTACAGCTTGACCCGGGCTGACGGTTCGATGGTGACACCCGCCCCGGCCCCTCCCATGATGGGCGGTTCCATTCAAATGGAAATCGACGATGACGACGATTGGCGGGACTATTCCCCTTCTAACCCTTGGGAATCCAACGGCAGCGATCGCGATTATGACGACTACGACGATTATGACGACTATGACGATTATGACGATTACGACGACTATGACGACGACTAAAATCGTCCCGACGCTCAATTAACGCTCTGATTTAAACCTGCAAAACCATTGATTTAGGAGTTATTGACCATGAAACCGTCTTTAAAAATTGCCACCCTGTTGTCCTTGGCGTTTCTCAGTTTGGGAGAAAGCGCGAATGCGGCCATCACCGCCCCGACTCAAAATCCGGTCAACCGCATCCAAATGGAAATCGAAACCCTGCCGGAAGCGACGACCTCGGAGGACGGGTATTTGACCGCCGACGCCGACAGCGATCGCGACTACAACTATGACACCGATCGCGGTCGCGCTTCCACCCGCCGCCGAGCTCGCTCGAACACGCTGGCTTAGAAACCGATTCGATTCCGGGGGATAACTCGATTCCCCCGACCGCCCCTCCCGCCGAATTCCCGAACCTTCGATGCAAACTTTCACGACACTGTTAGACCCATTTCCCCTCGAAACATTTCTCGAAAAATATTGGACGCGAGAAGGTCTGGTCATACCCGGCACAGATGCCGATCGCTTCGGACATTTATTTGATTGGGAATCCCTCAACAATTACCTGAATTTTTACCCGTTAAAATTTCCGGAAGTCCGCGTTTCCAAATCCGGTCAAACCCTGCCGGAAGCGAAGCGGCCCCAAGAACTGATCGAACAGTGTCGGGCGGGGGGGACGCTGGTGGTCGATCGCCTCCACGAACGGGTAAAAGCGATCGCAGAATGGGTCGCCAAACTGCGAATCGAACTCGGACACCGCTGCCAAGTCAACAGCTACTGTTCCTTTCCCGGACATCAAGGTTTTTCCCGTCATTTCGACTCCCACGAAGTCTTTATTTTACAACTCTCCGGTCACAAACACTGGCGCGTTTTTTCTGACACTTTCGTTTATCCCCTCGCCGAACACCGTTCCTCCCAATTTACCCCCCCGGAAACCGACCCCTACATCGACATCATTCTCCATCCCGGAGATCTCCTCTACATCCCGCGCGGCCACTGGCATTATGCGATCGCGGTGGACGAACCCTCTTTGCATCTGACTCTGGGAATTGACGGCCCGAACGGCATCGATTTTAGCGACTGGTTGACCCGGGAATTGCAAGAGTTTCCCCAATGGCGAGAAAGTCTGCCTTTGTTGAATCCGGACGATCGAGAAAACTGCCGGAAACATTTGCGAAATTTGGTGCAAAATTGGATGAGTCTGTTGGAGTTAAACGAGTTGATCGATCGCTATCTCGACGAACAACTTTTGCAGGGGCAACCCCCCGTCCAATTCGGTTTCCCGGCCCAGATGGGATACGATATCTTTCCCCACGGCGATCGCACCCAATTCTATCGCCCTCCCCAACCCGTACAGATCTCTGAACTGACAGAAACGGACAAATATGAAATTAAAACCGGAGGCAAGAAAATCTCCCTAAAGGGCATCGAAAAAACGGTTTTGGAGCGCATTTTTGCGGCGACCGAATTTGACGGACTCGACGTGCGGAAGTGGTTGCCCGGTTTCGATTGGGAAACGGAAATCGTGCCGTTTTTATCTCGTTTAGTGAAAGCGGGGATTTTGATCGTGCGATCGGATCGGATCGATTGATGTCGGTTTTTTCGACTTAAAATGTAGTATTATCAGATCGGACACCGTGCATTCGGGATGATAGATCTTGTATTTTAACGATAACAAGTATCTATGAACGATCTGCCCAAATTTAAGTCCGGTCAAATTGTGGCGTTGGAAGCCGAAGATGCCTGTCTGTACGCGGAGGTGATTCAAGTGGTGAGCGATCGCCAAGTGTGTTGGGTTCGCCCGTTAATGTTGGTCGAATCCGCTGCGGACGATCCTCCCGCGTCCTACGATCTGCGCGAGAGTTCGGACTTGATCTGGCCGCTGCAACTGTTTCGCGCCGCTTTGGATACGGAGGCGATCCCGCTGTTGGTTGAATTGGATGCCGGGGCGGAAAAAGGGGCGATCGCACCCGGAACCCACCGACGATTTCGGGCGTTTATTTCTCGAATTTGGAACGCCCACCCCCGCGCCTTTCAGAAACTCGGAGAAACCGGCGAAAATCAATCCGCAGGAGTCGAACATCCCTGATCCTACGGATTTTTTCAAACCGCTTTTGCCTCAATTAAGAGTCTGGATCGAAACCGAGCGATCGCAACTGTTCTAACAATTGTTGCGCCCTCAATTCGGCTTCGTCTGCGCGTTGGCGTTCGGCTTCGGCGCGTTGCTGTTCGGCTTCGGCGCGTTGCTGTTCGGCTTCGGCGCGTTGGCGTTCGGCTTCGGCGCGTTGGCGTTCGGCTTCGGCGCGTCGGATCTCCTCAAGTGCGGCTTCTTCCGGGGTTGGCACCAACGTCCCTTCCGGCGTAAAATACCGCAACTTCTCGTTTTCGATCCCGAGATACAAACCGAGTTCCTGACTCCACCGCCAACCGCGATCGTTGGGTGGAATGTCCTGATATTGGTTTCCGATCAGCCGAAATCCTTCAAATTCAAAGGTATTTGGGGAAAACCAAAAATATTCGGGTGTCCGAAATCGGTTTTGATAGAGCAGTTTTTTCTCGGTGCAATCGACGGTTGCCGTGCTGGTGGAGAGTAATTCGATAATTACATTGGGGTACTGTCCCCCCTCTTCCCACACCACCCAGGATCTGCGGGGACGTTTCTCGGTGGGTTTCACCAGGAAAAAGTCCGGCCCGCGAAACTCCCGGTTTCGCAACTGTTGACGGCTAAAATAGATCGTCAGGTTGGCACCGATAAAGAAATCTTCGCGATCGCGCCACAGCCACTCCAAACA
>NZ_JAYFER010000652.1:0-357 GCF_055795065.1 Lyngbya sp. CCY1209 | reverse complement strand
ATGGGAATATTCGCGATTTTTTTATTTTGGCAACCACTCCCATTATGGAGCATGATGTCAATATCTTATCGGAATGGCCGCCACCCTGTCAACCCTTCGGCGAATTTTTTTTTCGAGCCCAATTTTTTTTAAATCAACCCTCCCTGTCCTGGAGTGTCTGGAGTGGTGAAAATCACCCAGAGCATTATCGAGTTCATACCGAATCCCATCAAAAAAGAAGCGATCGCAGGTCGAAAAAAAAATGTTAAATTTTGTTGCCAAACCGGCGTTTTTTTTCCCGACCCCTTGCCTTGCCCTTGACTTCGTGATATACTTCGTACATAATGGGAATATTCGCGATTTTTTTATTTTGGCAAC
>NZ_JAYFER010000651.1:0-8513 GCF_055795065.1 Lyngbya sp. CCY1209 | reverse complement strand
ATGGGAATATTCGCGATTTTTTTATTTTGGCAACCACTCCCATTATGGAGCATGATGTCAATATCTTATCGGAATGGTCGCCACCCTGTCAACCCTTCGGCGAATTTTTTTTCGAGCCCAATTTTTTTTAAATCAACCCTCCCTGTCCTGGAGTGTCTGGAGTGGTGAAACTCCTGTCCATTTGGATTGGACTCCCCTCTCCCAAAGTTGGGAGAAGGGTTGGGGGAGAGGGCCAGAGGGGTCAACAACTCAAACCAATTCCAACAGTTGTTGTAACGGGATATCGATGAACTCCTGGCGGGTATGGTGGTGGAAGTCCACACTTTGGATGATCCGCTCCAACAGGTAGCTGTCGAGGAGGACCTGCAACTCCTGGTGACTGCGGGGCAAGAAGCCGTCCTGGGAGGCGACTTCCAGATAAGATCCCAAAAAGCGGGAGGCGACCCAGTGATACCAAATCCGGCTCCAGTCCTTCATTTGGGGCAGATTTTCCGGTCGGATCATGCCGTTTTCCACCTCATTTCGCAGGGCCAGACGGGTGGCGTAGTCGAAGGACTGCAACATCGCCGCCACGTCCCGCAGGGGCGATCGCTTCATCCGCCGTTCGCTGAGGGTGCGGTAGGTTTCCCCCTCGAAGTCGAGCACCCAGAAGTCCTTCCCAGTGTAGAGAATTTCTTCGAGGGAGTAATCCCCGTGGCAGCGGGTTCGCATACCGGTAATTTTCAGATCCAGCAGCATTTGGAAGCGTCCCAGGATGTAGTCCTGGTGGCTGAGAACCTGCTTGGCGAGGTTTTGGGTGTCGGGGGGCAGGTTTTCGAGTTTCTTCCGCAACCGCAGCATCACCTGTCCGGTGAGATTGCGAGAATATTGGTAGATTGATCGCCGATAAAACAACGAAAACGGTTCGGGGGCGAAATTCGGGTCGTCGGTGTCGCTCGATAGGGCGAGGTGCAGTTCCGCCGTGCGTTGCCCCAACAGTTGGGCGTTGCTGAGGTAGGACCCGATCGCGATCGCCACTTCTTCGGGTATTTCTTGATTCCGCAGCGTCAGCGGCGACTCTTCCGGGACGGCGACCTCCGTTTCCCCGGTCTGCAAGTTGACGCGATCAAAAAAGTCCCGCAAACTGTCCAAGGTGTAATTCCAGGCTTTGATGGCGTCGGGGACGTAAATTTGGAGCACCCCCAACGTCATGGACTCTCCCCGGCGGGATTTATACTCCAACCCGCCCATGACGGGGGCGATGTGTTCCAACTGCCGTTTGTGTCCCAAAAAGTTGCGGATTTCCAGCTCGGGGTTGATGCCCGCTTCCACCCGGCGAAATAGCTTAAAAATCAGGCGATCGCCGTACACCACCAGGGCATTTTTAGCCGCCTCCCGCATCAGTTGGGGGTTGAGCTGTTCGGCGCTCATGTCCAGATTGCCGATCGCATCGGTTGCGATCGCCGTCAGACTGCCGTGCTGTCCGCTATACTGCCGCCGATTCCGGATCATATCCAACGGCAGGGTCAAAAATTCCTGGTCGGCGCTGGCTTCAAATAAAACCCCCTCCTCGCCATCGACATTCACCGACGCCAAAACCGCACTCGGAAGTTGAGTATTAATTTGTCGGGCCAGTTCGTCTTCGGCGTAGGCCAACAAAGCGACATAGGTTTCCGGAAACCCTTCGGTATACTCCACATTCAACAGCACGATCGCCGTCTCCCGGTCGAGTAAGGGAATCCGGATCGACTCGGCGATGGTGACGGACTGCATGATCCGGGACTTGCCCGCGAACCACGGAGAGCGATGCAGGTATTCTGGAAACAAAGACTCCAACCGCTCCCGGGTGTCGGTCTGGGTGAAAATCTGGTGCCAGTTTCCGGCCACTTCCAGGGCGGGGAGTTCGTGGCGGGGGCGTGGCAGCAGGCTTTGGGTGGGGTCGAACTGGAGGATGAACCAATAGAACCCGTAGGGCGCCACGCTGAGAAAATAGGAGGATTCGCCAATTTTGGGGAACTGATTCCGCCCGAAAATTTCCACCGGGACCATGCCCTGAAAGGGTGTCAGATCCAGATCCACCCCCTGCACGAACCGGGATAGGTTGGCGACGACGAGGATATGTTCCCCCGCGTAGGTGCGGACGAAAGCGAACACCTTGCGGTTTTCCGGGTGCAGGAGTTCAAAGGTACCCCGCCCGAAGGCCTGGAAGCGCTTGCGGATGGCGATCAGGCGCTTCATCCACGATAACAGGGAGTTGGGGTTGGCGCTCTGGGCCTCGACGTTGATGGCCTCGTAGTGGTATTCCGAATCCAGAATCACCGGCTGGTAGAGCTTTTGGGGGTTGGCGCGGCTGAATCCAGCGTTGCGGTCCGGGCTCCACTGCATGGGCGTCCGCACCCCGTTGCGATCGCCGATGTAGATGTTATCCCCCATGCCGATTTCGTCCCCATAATATAAGACGGGTGTCCCCGGCAGGGACAGCAGCAGGCTGTTCATCAACTCGATCTGGCGGCGATCGTTCCCCAGCAGCGGCGCGAGGCGGCGGCGGATGCCCAAATTCAGCCGCGCCTGGGTATCTTGGGCGTACACCCGATACATATAATCCCGGTCCTCGTCCGTGACCATTTCCAGGGTCAACTCGTCGTGGTTGCGGAGAAACAGCGCCCACTGGCAGTTGCCGGGGATGGCGGGGGTCTGCTTGAGGATGTCGATGATCGGGAAACTGTCCTCCATCCGCAGGGCCATGAACAGCCGCGGCATCAGGGGGAAGTGGAAGTTCATCTGGCACTCGTCCCCCTCGCCGTAGTAGGCGGCGGCATCTTCGGGCCACTGATTCGCCTCGGCCAGCAGCATCCGGTTGGCATATTTGCTGTCGATGTGGGCCCGCAACCGTTTCAAAAAGGCGTGGGTTTCCGGCAGGTTCTCGCAGTTGGTCCCCTCCCGGACGCACAGGTAGGGCACGGCATCCAACCGCATCCCGTCCACCCCCATCCCCAGCCAAAAGTCCGCCAGGTCCAAAACGGCCTGTTGCAGTTCGGGACTCTCATAATTGAGGTCGGGTTGGTGGGAGTAAAAGCGGTGCCAGTAGTAGGCTTTGGCTACGGGGTCCCAGGCCCAGTTGGAGGTTTCAAAGTCCTGGAAGATGATCCGCACTTCGGGGTATTTGTCCGGCGTGTCGCTCCAAACGTAAAATTCCCGCTCTTTGCTGCCTTTGGGCAGACGCCGCGCCCGCTGAAACCAGGGGTGTTGGTCGGAGGTGTGGTTGACGACGAGCTCGATGATCACGCGGATGCCGCGATCGTGGGCGGCGTCGAGGAAGGTTTTAAAATCGTCTAAATTGCCGTAGATGGGGTTGACGTCGCGGTAGTCAGAGATGTCGTAGCCGTCATCCCGCAGAGGGGAGGGGAAAAAGGGCAGAATCCAAATGGCGGTGACGCCGAGATCTCGGAGGTAGTCCAATTTTTCGGTGAGTCCGGCGAAGTCGCCGATGCCGTCGCCGTTGCTGTCGGAGTAGGCCCGGACGGGGACTTCGTAGATGATGGCGTCTTTGAACCAAAGCGGATCGTTGCTGAGTTTGGAGTGTGGCATACGCTTGATTGTCGTCAAATTTCGGGTTTTGATGTCTCGATAATTGATAATTGACAATTGATAATTGACAATTATTGATGGATTGTTTTCCCGACTTTATTGGGCGATCGCGTCGGGTTCCCATTCACCCTCAGACAGAAATTTGACTCGTCTTCACCGCCGTCGGGCATCGCAGCATCCAATATTTGAGGCTTGGAAATACCTGCAGGTCTGGCGAGAAAACGCGATCGGTCGGCACGGCGAGAGTCAAGGGGATCTTTCACCGGAGAGCGATCGCCCCGACAGGGTTGACGGCTTCCCGGCGCTCTCTCGTCCGAGGGTCGGCATCAGATCTTGTAGATTCGCACGTTCCCGATCCAAAACTGCCCGGGTCCGAGTCCGAAACCAACTGACCCCGCATCCTGACTGGGTGGAACGCACGGGATCGCTCGGCTCACTTTTTATTATCGGGGGTGCGATCGCCGATCGTCTCGGTGTCCTTAAATATTCTAAACATTTCCGAAGCTGAGGGCCTTTCCGCGAACCTCGGTGTTGAATTGGCCGCGATCGTAGGCGATTTGGCCCCCCACGATGGTCACGGCGGGCCACCCGGTCAGGTTCCACCCCTCGAAGGGACTCCAACCGCATTTCGTCTGCAATTCGGAGGCCAATACCGGCCGGTAATTCTCCAGATCCACCAAGATCAGGTCGGCGTCGTAACCGGGGGCGATGACACCTTTGTTGGGGATTTGATACCCTTTCGCCACCGCCGTTGACATCCAGTTGGCGACCTGCGGCACGCTGCACCGCCCCGCCTTCGCCTGGGTGAGCATCAGAGGTAAAGATGTCTCGACTCCTGGCATCCCCGAGGGGGTGTCGGGGTAGGTTTTGGCCTTTTCTTCCAGGGTGTGGGGGGCGTGATCCGTGGCGATAAAGTCGATGACACCATCCAACAATGCTTTCCAAAGAATATCATTATTTTCGGGCGATCGCAGCGGCGGATTCATCTGGGCTTTGGCGCCAATTTTCTCGTAGGCGGCGATATTCAATAACAAATGTTGCGGCGTCACCTCCGCCGTCACCCACTCGGGTTTGTCCTCCCGCAACAGTTCCGCTTCTATGCCCGTAGATAGATGCAAAATGTGCAGCCGCCGCCGATATTTTTTAGAGAGCTTCAAAGCCAGTTGGGTCGCCTCCAAAGCGGCCCGTTCGTCCTGAATTTGGGAGTGTACCGCCACGTCAGTCCGTCCGGCGAATTCTTTCCGGCGTTGCTCGATCCGGGCCTGGTTTTCGGCGTGCACCGCGATCAGGCGATCGCCCCGGGCGAAAATCGGCTCGATGATCTCTTCCCGATCCACCAACAGCGGACCCCGCATCGACCCCATAAAAATTTTGATTCCGGGCGTCGGATTCGCCTCGATCAAATCGAGCTGGTTCTCGGGGGTCGCCCCGATAAAAAAGCCGTAATTGACTAAGGATTTACGAGATGCCCGCTCCAATTTATCCGTCAGGGCTTCTTGAGTATTCGTTAAAGGCTTGGTATTCGGCATCTCCAAAAACGAGGTCACGCCCCCCCGGGCGCAGGCGCGGGAAGCCGTGGACAAATCCTCTTTGTATTCGAGTCCCGGTTCTCGGAAGTGCACCTGGGGATCGATGACGCCCGGTAATAACGTCAACCCCTCCCCGTCGATGTCCGTTTCCGACTCCCCCGCCGCGGCCAGTTCCGGCCCGACTTCGAGGATTTTTCCACCCCCGATTTTCACGTCTCCCAACAGGAACTCGCCCTCCGGTGTCAGGATGCGGGCGCGACGGATATACAGGACGGGGATAGCAGACATGGCCGATCTTCCGGTTACAAACCACGTCGCAATTTTACCACGGATTGGCGATCGCAACATCCTAAAAAAATGATTAATTTAACTGGGGCGCGATCGCATCTTCCAACAGATCGGGTATTTTTTCCCCGCCATCCCTGACGACACTCTCAAATAAGCCGCGGACGAACTCGGCGATCAATTCCTCCGTCAGCACCGCCTGGAGTTCGTCGGAGGAAACGTCGGTCAGTTGCAAGTTTGGTAGTTTAAAATGGATGGGGTCGGCGGTCAATCCAAATGAAGATACAACCAGATTGACCCGGGTATCCCGCACCGCGATCGCCCGAAAGTTGAGTCGGAGCTTCTTTCCGGTTTCGGCCGTTTCCGACCCGCCGATCTCGCCCCCCGACCCCCCCGAATTTTCCTCCGAATTCAGGCGATCGACGACTTTTAAAATATTGTTGCCCGTCAAATTTTGTTCGATATTGATATGGACGGTATCGACGGAAAAATTATCGATTTCTACGATATCGGAAAATAAGGTGCGCGGCCGCAGTTGCAAATCGAGGCGGTCAATTTTCATCAAATAGGGCGTGGCGAATCCGGGGGGATTTTGCAGGGTCAGATTGTCGATCTCCAGGCCGCCGTCGAATTCGTTCAAACTCAAAGATTGAATTTCGACGGGTACGCCGAGGGTGTCGGCAACCACCGATTCGAGATAGGTCTGAACTTGGCGATCGAGCCGAGATAGCCCGACGTTAGCCAGGGCGACGATAACGATTAAAATTCCGGCAAAAATTGCAGCGATCGCCCATCCTTTTGTTCGTCTTCGAGTCAAAATGAACTCCTCCAATGATTTTGATATCCATCGTGTCAGCTTCCAAAAAACATCCGATCTTCAACATTCGATGCCGGAATCAACCCCTTCCATTTGTCAACCTTTCGGATGGCGATCGGCAAAGATCAACCATCCCCGATTCTGAGATTTCAGGATTTTCAAATGTCCGAACCGTCCGGGCGACTGCCATAAAATTCAAGGTCTGGAAATTGGGGAAGTGAGACGATATAATAATATACTGCCCAAACTGTCCACAGATTCGCCATGCTCATCGAAACCGCCCAAAAAACCCGGTCCGCCGCCCGCAAGTTGGCCGTCTTGTCGGCAGAAGCGAAAAACCAGGCCATCGAAGCGATCGCCCGTTCGCTGGAAGTCGCCGCCCCGGAAATCGTCGCCGCCAACCGGGAGGACTGCCGGCAGGCGGAAGCGGACGGCATCGCCAAACCCCTCTACAACCGCCTGAAGATGGACGAAACCAAACTGAAGGGGGCGATCGCGGGACTGCGGGACGTGGGGAAACTCCCCGACCCGGTGGGGGCCACCCAAATTCGCCGGGAGTTGGACGAAGGGTTAATTTTGCGGCGGGTGAGTTGTCCGCTGGGGGTGTTGGGGGTGGTATTCGAGGCCCGTCCCGACGCGGTGATCCAGATTTCGGCCCTGGCGATAAAATCCGGAAATGGTGTGATTCTCAAAGGGGGAAAAGAGGCGACGAATTCCTGTCGGGAATTGGTGAAAGCCATTCGGGCCGGACTCGCACAGACGGCGGTGAACCCGGACGCGGTGCAGTTGTTGACGACGCGGGAAGAAATTATCGAGTTATTGCGGTTGGATGAATATGTGGATTTGATCATCCCCCGGGGCTCGAATTCTTTCGTCCGGTTCGTGCAGGATAACACCCGAATTCCGGTGTTGGGGCACGCGGACGGCATCTGCCATTTATACGTCGATAAAAGTGCCGATATCGAAAAAGCCGTGAAGGTGGCGATCGACTCAAAAATCCAATATCCCGCCGCCTGCAATGCCATTGAAACCCTCTTGATTCATGAAGAAATTGCAGCAAAATTTTTACCTATAGTTGCGGCAAAATTTCAGGAAAAAGGCGTAGAGTTGCGGGGGGATGAAAAGACCCGGGAAATCGTTTCCATGAAAGAAGCGACGGCGGAGGATTGGGAGACGGAATACACCGATCTGATTTTATCCATTAAAATCGTCGAAAGTTTGTCAGCCGCGATCGCCCACATCAATACCCACGGTTCCGGCCACACGGACGCGATCGCCACGGAAGACCCCGAAGCCGCCCAAACCTTTATGGATCTCGTCGATGCAGCGGGGGTATTTCACAATTGTTCCACCCGCTTCGCCGATGGTTTCCGCTACGGTTTCGGGGCGGAAGTGGGCATCAGCACCCAGAAAATGCCGCCCCGGGGACCCGTCGGTTTGGAAGGGTTGGTGACATACAAATATCAACTCGTCGGAGACGGACACATCGTCGCCACCTACGCCGGAAAGGATGCGAAACCGTTCACCCACCGGGACTTATAATCTGCGATCGCGCCTCGGATTTGGGGCGGTTTTTCTGATAAAAATTATCGGTCAATTTCCCCCCTCGAATCTCTCATTGGTTTCGACTTCTGCGAGAGCGATCGCTCAAATCAACTCGATATCCAAAGAAGGGATCAAATCGTCGGAATGATCCAGAGACGCTTTTTTTTCCGATCGCCCGTTGCCTGCCACTCAAAAAATCTTCATTCGCAACATTTGTTCAAACTCCGCGCACCGCCCGATATACCGTGGCGGTCGCCATCCCGAATCGGCGTCCTCTTTTCGTTACATTTGTTAGTTAAAAATTATTGATAAAGTCGCAGAATTGTAAAAAAAAATCGAAAATTTAATATTTGTATCTTTCGTTGACGTTTCCAAAAATTCTGACCTACGATCGAGATAAATTTCGCAGGTTTAACCATGAAAATTAACCGGACGACACAACTCTTTACGGCGATCGCGGTCGGTTTAGCCTGGGTCGCGATCGCTCCCAAACCGGGCGTTGCCGGCACAAATTTTTACTGCAATATGAACGCCCCCACCGGTCACCCCACCGTCTACGCCCAAACCCCATCCGGGGGCAAACCGGTGATGGCTTTGTATTCCCAAGATTTCAAGCGTTATCAGACATGGGTAAACCACAACATTAGTAGACGGATTGTTGACTCTGCATATTCAGCGAATCAAGCCATTGCGCTGGAAGACTTGACCGGGATTCGGGAGCGCACCAACCAGCAGCGTAGAAGCAAAACTGAGCGTAGACGTTCCAACAG